>NZ_SGTX01000025.1:0-25381 GCF_005435025.1 Halorubrum sp. CGM4_25_10-8A
GGATTCAAAGGGGCAGCCACGGGGGCTTTGGGCGTGTTCTCTGCGGGAGCGACTCGGAATACGACCGGAGAAACGTGTCGCGCGCGAGCGACGACCGAGCCGAATCGGGGGCGAACTCGGGGGGATCACGACCGAGATACTCGCGTTAACGGCGATCAACCAAAACAGACGCAGCAGCGCCGTTAACCCGGATACAAACCGGATTAAACCGCGTTAAGCGACTTCGCTTTTTATACGGAAAGGGGGACTGGACCCGAGTGGACATGAGCGAACGCACGAGAGCGATCCTACTGGCCGCGGTCGTCGCGCTCGGCGCCGTGACGGGCGTCGCGGCGACGGGCGTCGCGGCCGCCGACGGCGGCCTCGAAGTGGCCGTCGACGACGCGGACGGCGAACCGACGGTCACGGTGACCGAGAACGACACCGCGGTCGAGAACGCGACGGTCGTCGTGAGCGTCGTCGACGATGGCGACGAGAACGCGTCGTACGCGGGGACCGGCGAGTACGAGACCGACGCGAACGGCACGGTCGACCTTCCCGCCGCCGAGGAGGACGTCACCGTCGCGGTGACCGCCGCCGCGGGCGACGACACCGCCTCGACGACGGTCGACCTCGAAGCGCCCGACGGCCTCGAACTCGACGTGGAGAACGCCGAGAGCGAGCCCGTCGTCACAGTGACGAACGACGACGACCCGGTCGAGAACGCCTCGGTGAACGTCACGGCCGTCGACGAGAACGCCTCCTACGCCGGCGCGGGCGAGTACGAGACCGACGCGAACGGCACGGTGACGCTGCCGGCCGCCGAGGAGGACGTGACGGTGAACGTCACGGCCGAATACGACAACGAGAGCGCCTCGGAGACGGTCGACATCGAGGCGCCCGACGGCCTCGAAGTGGCCGTCGACGACACCGACGGCGAGCCCGTCGTCACGGTCACCGACAACGGCACCGCGGTCGAGAACGCCTCGGTGACCGTCGCGACCGTCGACGAGAACGCCACCTACGCCGGCGCGGGCGAGTACGAGACGGACGAAGACGGAACCGTCGGCCTCCCGGCCGCCGAGGAGAACGTCACGGTCGAGGTGACCGCCGCGTACGAGGGCGAGAGCGTCTCGACGACCGTCGACCTCACCGTCGGCGACGAGGACGAGGCCGAGGGGCAGCCGTTCGGCCAGCTCGTCCGGGAGTTCATCGAGGACATCGAGGACCGCGAGGGCGGCATCGGTGGCGCGGTCTCCGACTTCGTGACGGAGAACAACCCCGGTAACGCCCCGGACCACGCGGGCGGCCCCGGCGGTCCGGACGACGCGGACGATGGCGACGACGCCGGGAACGAGACCGACGCGCCCGGTAACGCGCCCGATCACGCCGGTCCCGACGGTGAGGATGACGACGAGCGCGGCCCGCCGTCCGACGCCGGCCCCGACCGCGAGGAGGACGGCGACGATGCCGAGGAGACCGAGGGTGACGCTGAAGACGACGACGCCGACGAAGAGGGCGAGGACGCCGACGAGGACGAAGAGGACGAGGAGAGCGCGGAAGACGAAGAGGACGAGGAGAGCGCGGAAGACGAAGAGGACGAGGAGAGCGCGGAAGACGAGGCTGAAGACGACGCCGACGAGGAGGAAACGGAAGCCGACGAGGACGCTGACGAAGACGAAGCGGACGAGGAAGCCGACGATGACGACGGCGAGGGCGGACCGCCGGACCACGCGGGCGGCCCGGACGGGAACTGACGACGCGGTCCGCAGTTCGGTTCGGTAACGCGGGCGACGGTCGCCGAGACCGACTCTCATTTTGCGGACGCACTCCGGTGTCGGCAGGGTTTAGTGCGCCGTGAGCGAACCGAGAGGTATGAGCGAAACCGCGTATCCGCCGGTGTCACAGCACCTCTCCGACGTCGATGCGGCCCGGGAAGAGGGCCGCCGGAAGATGGACTGGGCGCTCCAGCACATGCCGATATTGAACGCGCTCCGCGAGGAGTTCGTCGACGAGCAGCCGCTCGCGGGCGAGACCATCGCGATGGCGATGCACGTCGAGGCGAAGACGGCGAACCTCGTCGAACTGCTCGCCGAGGGCGGCGCCGAGGTCGCGATCACCGGGTGTAACCCCCTCTCGACGCACGACGACGTGTCGGCCGCGCTCGACGACCACGAGTCGATCACCTCCTACGCCGTGCGGGGCGTCGACGACGACGAGTACTACGACGCGATGCACGCCTGCATCGCCCACGAGCCGACCGTCACCGTCGACGACGGGATGGACATGGTGAAACTCGTCCACGAGGAGTACCCCGACCTGATCGACTCCATCGTCGGCGGCGCCGAGGAGACGACCACGGGCGTCGACCGCCTGCGCGCGATGGACGCCGACGGCGAGCTCCACTACCCCGTCTTCGCCGTCAACGACACGCCGATGAAGCAGCTGTTCGACAACGTCCACGGCACGGGCGAGTCGTCGCTCGCGACCATCGCGATGACGACGAACCTCTCGTGGGCCGGGAAGAACGTCGTCGTCGGTGGCTACGGCCAGTGCGGGAAGGGCGTCGCCAAGAAGGCGTCCGGGCAGAACGCGAACGTCATCGTCTGCGAGGTCGACCCGCGGAAGGCGCTCGAAGCGCACATGGAGGGGTACGAGGTGCTCCCCATGGAGGAGGCCGCCGCGAAGGGCGACGTGTTCATCACGACGACGGGCAACCGCGACGTGATCACCCGTGAGCACTTCGCGGAGATGAGCGACGGCGTCCTGCTCGCGAACGCCGGCCACTTCGACGTGGAGGTGAACCTCGACGACCTCGACGACCTCGCCGTGGACCGCTACGAGGTCCGCGACGGCGTCGAGGGGTTCGAGATGCCCGACGGCCGCGTGCTCAACGTCATCGCGGAGGGCCGCCTCGTCAACCTCGCCGCGCCCATCGCCTTAGGCCACCCGGTCGAGGTGATGGACCAGAGCTTCGGCGTTCAGGCGGTCGTCGTCCGCGAGCTCGCCGCCAACGGCGACGCGTACGACGCCGGCGTCCACGACGTGCCCGACGAGCTCGATCGCGAGGTGGCGGACATCAAGCTCGCCGCCGAGGGCGTCGAGTACGACGACCTCAGCGACGAGCAGCGCGAGTACATGGGGAGCTGGGAACACGGGACCTGATCCGGCCGGACGGCGACCGCCGAGCCCGCCGGTTCGACCCGCTTTTGTGCCGCGCGACCGTACCGGACGTATGAATCTCACCGCGGTGTTACACTCCGGATTCGGTGTCTCGGTGTTGGCCGGAATCCTCGTCTCCGACACGACGCTTCGCGTCGCCGCGTTCGCGCTCGGCGCGGTCCTCTTCGTCGCCGGCATCGTCGTGTCGCGGCGCGGCGACTGAGGCGAGGCGAACGGCGCGTCGCCTCGCCGAACGGTGACGACCGGCCCCGGCTCGCGTCTTTTTTCCCCCGGGACCGCTTACGAGAGCCAGTGACAGTCACGAGCGTCCACGACCCGAGCCACCGCGAGGCCCTCTGGGAGCTGGAGGACGCCTTCGAGCGCGGCGACCTGATCAGCGTCTTCGGCCGCTGTACGGTCAGCTACGAGGGGCGTGCGGCCTCGGACCTGGGCGCCGGCGACCGCCTGCTCGTGTTGAAGCCCGACGGCGCCGCCCTCGTCCACACCGACGAGGGGCGGCAACCCGTCAACTGGCAGCCGCCGGGGTCGGAACACCGCGCCGCGGTGCGCGAGGGACGGCTGCGCGTGCGCTCGACGCGGAGCAACCCCGACGAGACCCTGACCGTCCGCTTCGCGGCCGTCGACCAGCTCTCCGCGATGGCCGTGACCGGCGGCCGCGACCTCACGCTCCACGGGAGCGAGGAGGACCTCCGGACCCGAATCTTGGAGCGCCCCGACCTCGTCGAGCCCGGGTTCGATCCCCGCGAGACCGAACGCCCGTCCAGCGCCGGTCCGATGGACGTCTTCGGCGTCGACGCCGACGGCACGCCGGTCGTCGTCGAGCTGAAGCGCCGCCGGGTCGGTCCGGACGCCGTGGGACAGCTCGCGCGGTACGTCCGGGCGCTCCGCGAGGAGTTGGGGATCGAGGCGAACGACGGCGAGACCGACGACGCGGACTCGCCGGAGGTGCGCGGGATCTTAGTCGCCCCGTCGGTCACCGACCGCGCCGCGGAGCGGCTCGCGGAGCGCGGCTTCGACCACGTCGCGCTCGAACCGACGCCGGAGGAGTGAGCGGGCGGCGTGTCAACGCAGACCGCAATCCGGCGGATCGCCGGCGCTGACTCCCCGAGGAGCCGCGGCGGACGCCTCGCTATCGAAGGGTTTATCGCCGCAGCGCGGGCTACATCGGACAAGTAGCCATGTCTGACAAACCCGCCTCTATGTATCGGACGATCGACAAGCCGTCGTACACCCGCCGCGAGTACATCACGGGTATCCCCGGCTCGAAGATCGCCCAGCACAACATGGGCGACCTCTCCGCGGAGCCGGACGACTACCCCGTCCAGATCAGCCTCCGCGTCGAGGAGGAGCTCCAGGTTCGACACGGGTCGCTTGAGAGCGCGCGCCTCTCGGCGAACCGCCACCTGATCAAGGAGCTCGGCGAGGGCAACTACAAGATGACCCTCCGCAAGTTCCCCCACCAGGTCATCCGAGAGAACAAGCAGGCGACCGGCGCCGGCGCGGACCGCGTCTCCGACGGGATGCGCCAGGCGTTCGGCAAGCCCGTCGGCACCGCCGCGCGGCTCAACAAGGACGACGTCGTGTTCACCGCCTACTGCGACGTCGAGCAGGCCTCCGTCGTGAAGGAGGCGTTCCGCCGCGCGTACAACAAGCTCTCCCCGCCGTGCCGGATCACGGTCGACCGCGGCGAGAAGCTGCTCGTCTCGTAGACCCCTCGACCCCGACCCCGTCCGTGAGGCGGGTTTTTCTCCGCGCGTTCGCGTGACGTAGCCGCGGCGCCGCGTGTCTCCGAACCGGTTCCGATCCCCGAGCCGAACACCTGAAATACCTCGCTCGCGTACCGCACGGCAGTGTCACAGCAGCTGGCCGAGGTCGAGACGCTGTTCCTCCACGAGGCGCGGAGCGACTACACCGTCGTCGCGAACCGCGACGGCAAGCGCGTGCTCCGCGGGCGGCTCGAACTCAAGGAGACCTCCGCGGGCCCGCGCCCGGGGAAGTTCCGGGTGATCCGCGACGGGGAGGACCACCCCCGCCAGCCGGACGAGTTCGTCGACCTCGCGCGGGCGGCGGGTCGGATCCGCATCTCCGAGCAGACCTCGCCGGAGAACCGGACGCGGCTGAAGGAGATGCTCGACGGCTACCAGCTGGAGGCGACGGCGGTCCGGACCTGCCGGCGCTGCGCGAGCGACGGGCGCTACGGGCCGATCACGAGCGAGGACGCCATCGACCACAACGGCGAGCTGATCTGTCGGGACTGCGCCCGCCGGGAGTTAGAGCGGGAGCTGTCGTACAAAGGGGAGTTCACGGGCGCGGCCGAGGAGCGATTGGAGGAGCTGCTGTACGAGTCGGGCGACCTCGACCGGATCGTGAGTCTCCTTCAGGGCGGACTCGACCCCGACCTCACGAAGTACGACGAGGTGTCGGCGAACGTCGACGACGTCTCCCCGGTCCGGACCGAGGACTTGGACCTCCATCCGGACCTCTCTTCGCACCTCCAAGGCCGCTTCGAGGAGCTACTGCCGGTCCAGAGTCTCTCCGTGCGGAACGGCCTGCTCGACGGCGACGACCAGCTCGTGGTGAGCGCCACGGCGACGGGGAAGACGCTCGTCGGCGAGCTGACCGGGATCGACCGCGCGCTGAAGGGGGACGGGAAGCTGCTCTTCTTGGTCCCGCTCGTCGCGCTCGCCAACCAGAAGCACGAGGACTTCGAGGACCGCTACGGCGACCTGCTCGACGTCTCCATCCGGGTCGGCTCCTCGCGGGTGAACGACGACGGCAACCGCTTCGACCCGAACGCCGACGTGATTGTCGGCACCTACGAGGGGATCGACCACGCGCTCCGGACGGGCAAGGACCTCGGCGACGTGGGGACGGTCGTCATCGACGAGGTCCACACGCTGAAGGAGGGCGAGCGCGGCCACCGGCTCGACGGGCTCATCTCCCGGCTGAAGTACTACAGCGAGGACCGGATGGAGACCCGCGCGGGCTACGACGGGACGCAGTTCGTCTACCTCTCGGCGACCGTCGGGAACCCGGAGTGGCTCGCGGAGAAGCTCCGCGCGACGCTCATCGAGTACGAGGAGCGCCCGGTCCCCATCGAGCGCCACGTCACCTTCGCTGACAGCCGTGAGAAGGCCCAGATCGCCGACAAGCTCGTGAAACGCGAGTTCGACACGAAGTCGTCGAAGGGGTACCGCGGGCAGACGATCATCTTCACCAACTCGCGGCGGCGCTGTCACGAGATCAGCCGCAAGCTCCGGTACGACTCCGCGCCGTACCACGCCGGCCTCGACTACGGGCGCCGGAAGAAGGTCGAGCGCATGTTCGGGAATCAGGACCTCTCGGCGGTCGTCACCACCGCGGCGCTGGCGGCCGGCGTCGACTTCCCCGCCTCACAGGTGATCTTCGACTCGCTGGCGATGGGGATCGAGTGGCTCTCCGTCCAGGAGTTCTCGCAGATGCTCGGGCGCGCCGGACGCCCGGACTACCACGACCGCGGCCGAGTCTACCTCCTCGTCGAGCCGGACGGCGTCTACCACGGGTCGATGGACCGCACGGAGGACGAGGTGGCGTTCACCCTGCTGAAAGGCGAGATGGAGGACGTGGCGACGCACTACGACGAGACCGCGGCCGCCGAGGAGACGCTCGCGAACGTCGTCGTCGCCGGCAAGAAGGCGAAGCGGCTCAACGACCGGATGATCGGCGAGGTCCCCACCAAGCACGCGCTCGGGAAGCTGCTGGAGTGGAACTTCATCGACGGCTTCGAGCCGACGCCGCTCGGCCGCGGGGTGACGCGGCACTTCCTCGCGCCCGACGAGGCGTTCTTCATCCTCGACTCGGTCCGGAAGGGGACCGACCCGTACGACATCGTCGCCGACCTCGAACGGCGCGACGACGAGGAGTGACGACGCGCAACGAAACCCTTTAGCGGCTCTTCGGGGTACGTAGGAGTACGGGACCGTGGGTTAGTGGTATACTCCGAGCCTTGGGTGCTCGTGACCCCGGTTCGAATCCGGGCGGTCCCATTCTGCCGCTGCGAGCAATTCGCGAGCAGCGGCGGTGGAACGGATTCGAAGCAGGGAGTGGAGCGAGCAGCGCGAGCGGAACGACCGAGGTTCGAATCCGGGCGGTCCCATTCTGCTGTTGCGAACAATCCGTGAGCAGTGGCGACTATTTACAAATAAGAGGCGGTGGCGCGTGCCTGCGAGGCCGCCCCGCGGCCGAGCAGCACGCGCGAGGGAGTCAGTCACCGGAGCGAAGCGGAGGCGACTGACGAGGCTGGGGAGGTGTGAGGTGCGGTCGCGGTGCGGGGTGGGACTCAAAAGGGCAGCCGGGAGGCGGGCGCAGGTGACGCAAGCACCGCAGCGAGGGAGCGAACGGAGTGACGAGGAGCGCAGCGAGCGTGCGCCCGCCTCCCGGCTGGGACTTTGGAGGTGTTCACCACTGATCCACCGGCGCCTGTTTATAAATAGACCGCCAGGATTTTGAAATTCCGCACCGCACCACCGATCACTATTTAAAAACGATCTCAGGCCAAGTCAGTCAGCGACTGCTGTTCGTACACGTCGGGGTCGGCGGGGGGCGCGTCCCGGATCTCGGGGTAGTACTCCAGCAGCTGCGTCGCCAGCTCCTCGCCGAGCCGGACCGGGACGGCGTTGCCGATCTGTTTCATCACGTCGGTCTTCGTCCCCTCGAAGACGAACTCGTCGGGGAACGTCTGGAGCCGAGCCATCTCGCGGGGCGTGAGGTACCGGTCCTCACTGGGGTGGATGAAGACGTTCGTGCTCACCGTCAGCGACGGCTCCTCGGGGTCGAGCCGGCGGAGGTACGTCCCGTACCGCTTGACGATCTCCGGCTCGTGCGGGCAGGTGTCGGTGTCCTCGCAGTCGCACTGGTACTTCTTCGTCTTCAGGCGGTCGGGGAGGTCGCGGTAGTAACCGCCCGGGGGAACGTGACGGATGCGTTCGAGCGTCTTCTCGCCGGTGTCGGCGTACGTCATGTTCGGGAGGTCGTCGGTCGCGTCCGCGAGCGCCTCGCCGGCGGTGCGCCAGTGCCCCTCGGGCGTCGTCGGCTCAGGAAAGCGGATCGGCACGTCGCGATTGGTGCCCATGAAGAAGATCCGGCGGCGCTTCTGGGGGACGCCGTACTGTTCGGCCTCCAGCACTCGGTACTCGCACTTGTAGCCGTGCGCCGCGAACTCGTCGACGATGAGGTCTTTCACGTACCGGTCGTCACTGGTCTGGCGGTTGATCAGGTCGCGGACGTTCTCCATCAACACCAACTGTGGTTCGAGGACGGAGACGACCCGGAGGAACTCCTCGAACAGCGTGTTCCGGCGGTCCTTCTCCATCTCGTCGAGCTCGATCTGCTCGTTGTTGAGCCGGCTGAACCCCTGACAGGGCGGCCCGCCGATCACCACGTCGACGCCGTCAGGGTCGTAGCCCGCGCCCGCGGCCGCCTCGCGGATCGCCGGGGCGTCAAGTTCGCGCACGTCCCCTTCGAGGAACTCGGTGTCGGCGAAGTTCCGTCGGTACGTCTCCGCCGCGGGCTCCCACTGGTCGCTCCCGAGGGCCACGTCGAAGCCCGCCCGCTCGAATCCCAAGTCGAGGCCGCCGCAGCCGGAGAAGAAGCCGGCGACCACCGGCGCGTCAGCGTCGGCGTCAGCGCCCACCGGGATCACCTCGGCGATGCGGGGACACGCGTGCTCGATCCATTTCGTGCCTCGATTCACCGCGGGCGCATAAAAGCGTCACACCTCAGGCCGGGACGGCAGGTTCGCTGGCGGCCGGCGCGTCGTCGTCCGGCGTCAGGCCCGCCGCTCGCTGATCTCCTCGGCGATCCGCTCGTCGGGGCGGCGGAGCTCGCCGGACTCGACCTCGTAGACGTAGCCGGAGACGGTGGTGTCGTCCGGGATGAACGCGGACTCGCGGAGGTACTCGACCTGCGCGGCGCAGGCCGCGTCGATGTCGTCGGTCATCTTCACCCAGTCGAGGAGGTCGGCGTCGCCGATCGTGAGCTCCGGCAGCGACGGGTCGAGGTCCGCGGCGTCGATGTCGCCCGTCTCGGCTTCGAGCCCCTCGCGGATCGCCTCGTCGGGCGCGCTCATCATCCCGCAGTCGGTGTGGTTGATAACGACGATCTCGTCGGTGTCGAAGAAGTTCGTCGTGAGCGCGGCCGACCGGATCACGTCGTCGGTCACCTTCCCGCCGGCGTTGCGGAACACCTGCGCGTCGCCGAGGTCGATGCCGAGCGCCTCCTCGATCGGGATTCGCTCGTCCATACAGGCGACGACGAGGAGGTTCTTATCGGTCGGGATCCCTTTCCGGCGGCGGCGCGCCCAGTCGTCGCGCTCGTCGACCGCGGCGTCGAGATGTTCGTGGTGCGCGTCGTGGTCGGCGTGGTCGTGCGATGGCATCGCTCGATCGGAGGGGTGGGAGAAAGGGGATCGTTGCGAAAACCGAGATCCCCGCCGTCGACGCGGATCGGCGGCGATATCGTCCGATATCGAGGACGCGTGGCAGATCGGTCGATCCGGATTCGACCGACGCGGGCGGGCCGAGGCGTCGACCGAGGCGGTCCGCCCGCGGCCTTTCGAAATCCTTTTGTCCCGAATCGGCATTGATGTGAGTGCGAGCCGCCTTAGCTCAGACTGGGAGAGCACTCGACTGAAGATCGAGCTGTCCCCCGTTCAAATCGGGGAGGCGGCATATTCTGAACCCGCGAGCGACAGCGAGCGGACGACCGCGGGTCACTCGTCGTCGACGAGGACGGTCGCGAGGCGGTCGCCGCAGTGCGGGCAGTTCAGCGTCTGCCAGGTGTCGGGATCCAGATCGCCGAACGGCTCGGACCGGCGCGCGTCCGCGGCGGCGACGCTCGCGCCGCAGGTCTCGCAGTCGTGGGTGTCGTCGGGATCGGTCATCGCCGGGCGTACGGGCGCCTCGGCGAAACCGACTTCGCCGCGCGGCGCCTCCGATCGTCCATGAGCCGGTTCGCGGCGGTGGCGTTCGACCTCGACGACACGCTGTGCCGCCACGACCACGACGTGGACGCCCTCTACCGCCGGGCGTTCGAGGAGGCGGGCGTGGAGCCGTTCGGCGAGCCGGAGGAGCTGTGGCCCCTCCTCGACGGCCCGCCGGACCCCGACGATCGCGTCGGCTACCTCGGCGCGGGGTTCGCGCGGTTGGCGGCGCAACACGGGAGAGACGTGGACCCCGTCGCGCTCGCGGCGGCGTTCGAGGCGGTCGCGGACGAGTCGCGGGTGGCGTACCTGCCGGGCGCGACCGAGGCGCTGGCGGCCGCGGCGGCGGCGGGTCCCGTGGGCGTGCTCACGAACGGTCCCGAGGACCGACAGCGGGCGAAGATCGAGGCGCTCGGGTTGGACGACCTCGTCGACGCGATCGTGTACGCCGGGGACCTGCCCCGCCGGAAGCCGCACGCGGAACCGTTCGAGCGGCTGACCGCGGCGCTGTCGGTCGATGCCGAAGAGACGCTGTACGTCGGGAACTCGCTGTCGTACGACGTCGCGGGCGCGCACAACGCCGGGCTCCGGTCCGCGTGGCTCCGCGCGAGTCCCGACGACGCGCCCGGCGCGTACGGGCCGGACCACGTCGTCGACTCGTTAGCGGAGATCGCGGACCTGCTGGCCGAGGGGCGCGGAGCCGACGGCCGCGAGCCCGGAGGCGAAGCAGCGGCGACCGAGCCGGAGGAGAGTCGGTGAGCGACGCGGTCAGGGGTCGCGCCCTCGCCAAGGCGAGACCGGGGGCGACGGTCGCGAGCGTCGAACCGCTCGGGCGGGGGAACCGCAAGCGGACGGAGGTGGTGCGATTCGAGAGCGCCGCGCCGGTGGTCGTCCAACGCTCCGAAACGCCGGCCGCGACCCGGACCGAGGCGGCGCTGCTGACGGCGATCGGCGATCGGACGGACGTGCCAGTTCCCCGGCCGCTCGGCGAGGGCGTCGCCGACGGGACGGGGTGGTTCGTGACGCCGCTGGTCGACGGCCGCGACCTCCACGAGGCGTTCGTCGACCTCGGTCCGGCGGACCGGCGGGGGGTCGCGCGGGCGTTCGGCCGCTGGCTCGCGGCGCTCCACGAGGCGTTTCGGTTCTCGGGGTGCGGGCGGCTCGCGGTCGACGGCGCGGCGGGCGGCGGAGCGATCGACGCGGAGTCGGTCCTCGGACGCGACGCGTCGCTGTCCGTCCGCGATCCGGTCGGCGCCGACGAGTGGCTCCGGGAGTTCGGGGAGCGACACGCCGACCGGCTCCCCGAGGAGTTCGACGGGCTCCGCGCTCGGCTTCGGGACGCGTTCCGGGAGTCGACCGCGTCCGACACCGATCCGCGGCTGTTCCCGTGGGACTTCCGCCCGGGGAACGCCCTCGTCGCGGACGGCGCGGTGACGGCCGTCCTCGACTGGGAGGCGCCGCTGGCCGCCCCGCGTGGCGTGTCGGTCGCGAAGACCGAACACCTCGTCGTCGACTGGTACGTGCCGGCGGCCGAGACCGGGCCGCTCAGGCGGGCGTTCCGCGACGGCTACGAATCCGTCGCGCCGCTCCCGCGCGTCGAGCGTGCCCACCGCGCCGCGGCCGTCGCGAGCGCGGTCGTCGACGGCGAGGGCGTGGTGACGAACCCGCGCTACCCGCCGGTCGACCGCGACGCGGCGGTCGAGTTCCACCGACGGGCGCTTCGGCGCGCGCTGGACAACGGACCCGGATAGACCACTCCGAGACGAGGCGCCGGTCAGTACAGCGCCGTGGCCGCGAGGATGCCGGCGGTCTGGCCGAGGCCGACGAGCGCGATGCCCGCGACCGTCCCCGCCGCGGAGCCGGCGAACGCGGCGACGACCGCGCCCACGACCGAACACGCGGCCGCGGCGTGGTGGACGGTCGAGCGCGGGGCCGTCGCGTCGCGAAGCCCCGTGTAGACGAACGCCGGCGCGGGCAGGAGCATCCAGCCGTAGAAGGCGACGGCGAGGAGCGCGCCGGTCGGGAGCGCGGCCGCGAGCCCGGCCCCGTCGCGTGCGAGGAACCCGAGGACGCCCGCGAGCGTGACCGGGATCCCCGCGAGGATCACCAGCTTCCACGCGCGGAGGACTCCCGTCGCCATGTCGCGCCACGAGGCGACGACGAAGGCGACGAGCAGGGCGCTCATGACGACGTGCGCGACGAACAGCGCGTGGAGGGAGACCGCACCGAGGACCGTCGCCGCGGCGACGCCCCACGCCGCGGGGACCAGCAGCGCGGGGCCGTTCTCGCGGAGCGTGAGGGCGGGGCCGTCCGCTTGGTACTCGTGTGACACGTTGGTCGCTTCCGCGCCGAGGAATATAAACGTCGGCGTCCGGTGGGGCGCCGAAGAACGACACGATCCGGTCTCGCTCGCGCCGCGAATCTGTCGTTCGGACAGTGTTCGCTCATAAAGTTTCGGTTATTCGGAAACGATCGTCTAGAGAGAGTCGTGGTAACTGTACACTCGCAATCCTTATGACCCGACAGGGCCTCTCTCTATTCGCAATGGCGACCGGAAAGGTTGATTTCTTCAACGACACTGGCGGCTACGGATTTATCGAGACTGACGACGCGGACGACGACGTGTTCTTCCACATGGAAGACGTCGGCGGCCCGGACCTCGAAGAGGGCCAGGAGCTCGAGTTCGACATCGAGTCCTCCGAGAAGGGTCCCCGCGCGACGAACGTCGTTCGGCAGTAAGCCGATCCGAGAAGGTGGGTCGGTCCGGCTGACGCCGAACGCGACTCTGACACACGGTATCAAACGTTTTCGTCCGCGTCGCGGGCTCGCGTCCGCCGCGGTCGTATTTTACGCTCGACGAGCGCCCCGCTCGTCGCGTGCGCGCGTCGTACCCGGAGAAGAGATGAGAGCGACCGCGTCCGCGCTCAGATGTGTTGCCCGAAGAGCCCGCGGCCCTTCGTCACCTCGATGTCGCCCTCGACTTTCGTCTGACAGGAGAGGCGGACGTCGTGGTTCGGGTGGTGCGGCGGGAGCCAGAGACGGGCCTTCTCCTTCTTGCTCGGCTCGCTGACCTCGCCGTCGACCTGGACCGCACAGGAGCCGCACGACCCGGAACCGCGGCAGTTAAGCTGTTCCATCTTGCCGTTGTAGACGGAGAGACCGGCCTCTTTGAGCACGTCGCGCAGATTGGCGCCCTTCTCGCACTCGATTTCCTCGCCCTTGTAGGATACAGTAGGCATGTCGACTCACGGTACGCGAGCGATCCACAAAAGAGTCTGTGTCCGCGGGGCGCGGCGACCGGAACCGCGAGCGCCGACCGCGGCACGTCCAGAAATGCTCGTGTGCCGAGCGTCGGACGCCGACGGGGCGTTTTTTACCCTCGGCACCGCAGGGTGGCACAATGGGACTCAGGTGTCTGCTCGGACACGACTTCGGCGAACCCGAACTCCAGCGCGAGCGCGAGGAGGAGGGCGACGAGGTCGTCACGACCGTCAAGGAGGTGAAGACCTGCGCTCGCTGCGGCGAGACGCAGATCGTCAGCGAGAATACCGAAGTGACGACGATGGAGCAGCTGGCGGACGAGGCCGCCGCGAACGTCGGCGGCGAGACCGCCGGCGCGTCGGCCGCGGCGCCGACGCGCGACGACGCCCCGGACGCTGCCGAGGAGGGCGCCGGACCCGGCACGGCGTCGGGAGGGGTCGGTGCGGCCGACGCCGGGACGGCGGACGAGGGCGTGACCCTCGACGAGGAGCCCGGAGCCGGGAGCGACGACGCGGTGATCCTCGACGACGGGGCCGCGGCCGACGAGCCGGCGGGGCCGACCGACGCCGCTCCGGCCGCGGACCGCGTCGACGCGGCGACGGGCGCGGCGGACGGTCCGAACGCGCCGGACGAGGCGGGCTCGCCGGACGGAGCAGCTCCGGCGGACGAGGACACGGAGGTGTTGGGCGCGGGCGGCGAGTCGGCGTCCGCGCCGTCGCCCCCGGCCGAGACCGAGTCCGGTGCCCCCTCGGGCGACGAGGCGGACGCGGAGGGCGACGACGGCGTGATCCTCGACGAGGACGAGGAGCCGGCCGACGACCGGGAGCGGGGCGCGTGGCCGGAGGTCGACGAGGAGGACGCCGGCGCCGACGGAGCGACCGCGTGGCCCGATCACGGCGGCGAAGACGAGGGGTTCAGCGCGGAGGTCGGTGAGGGCGGTGACGCCGACGTCGAGTTCGGCGGCGGGCTCACCCCGGAGGCCGCGGACGGGCGGGAAGAGCAGGAATCGGCGACGGAGTACGTCGAGGCGCCCGACGACGGCGAGGGCGCCACGTTCGACGCCGGCGGCGAGGGCGGGACGGGGATCACCCGGGGCGAGAGCCCCGAGTTGGAGACGGTGGGCGACGACGCCCCGACGGAGTACTACTGTCCCGAGTGCGGGATGGTCCGGGCGGCGGACGGGAGTTCGATGCGCGCGGGAGACATCTGTCCGGAGTGTAAGCGCGGGTACGTCGACGAGCGTCCTCGGTAGGCGGAGCGGAAGCGGGCAGTTCGGGCCGAACCCGCCGAGCGGCCGTGACGAAACTGGTTTACGCCGGCCTGTCGAACGGTCGCGGCATGAAGGAGTACAAGATGCGCCGCGGCGAGCATCTGGACGACCGCATGCCGGACCTGAAGGGTTCGATCGAGGAGTACTTCGGCGAGGTCACCGGCACCGAGGAGTGGGAGGGGCACGAGCTGTACGTCGTCGCCGACCCCGACAACCCGGTGTTCGAGCGCATCGTCGCGGGCGCCGCCGAGTACGGGAGCAAGAAGGACAAGCTGGCGGTCCACTTCGAGGAGCGCCCCGCCGAGGACGTCATCGCGGAGGGGAACGCCGACGCCGCCGCGGACGCCGTCGACGCGAAAAACGACTTCCTCCTGGAGGCGACCGGGCGCGACGCGAAGTCGCGCCGCGACTCGCTGAAGCGCGAAGTCGAGGACGACGCCCCCGATTACTGAGCGGTTTCTGCGGCGACCGGTTCTCGTCCGTCGAGGAAAGCGCGGAGCCCGCTAGCGTCCCGCTCGCGCGACTGAACCCCGCGAGAGAGTTGTCACCGTCCTCGAAGCGTCGTCGCCTCCTCACGGGAAGCGTCATCGCCCGACGAGAATCGGCTCCACTCGGCGGTGAGACTGTCAGGATCGATCTGGTGAATATTTATTCAGATTTGAGTTAAAACTCCGGCAGTTTTAAGCCGTACGGGGACGAAACGGTGTGTATGAGCATTGAGACGGTCGTGCTGGCGGTCGGATCGGAGGACGGGAAACGCGTCGAGCGGCTCGCCGAGGAGATCATCTCCGTCGCCGAGCCGGCGGACGCCGAGGTCGTGTTGACCCACGTGTTCGACAGGGAGGAGTTCGACGAGACCAGCGCGAAGCTCGGGTTTGAGCCGGAGAGCGAGAGCTCGACGCCCGACGCCATCGCGGAGCGACACACCACCACCCGGAAGCTCTCGGAGGCGCTCTCCGAGGCCGGCGTGCGACACTCCGTCCGGGGCGCGGTGGGAGACCTCGCGGACGAGGTCGTCGAGACGGCCGAGGGCCTCGAAGCCGACCGCGTCGTGGTCGGCGGGCGGCGCCGCTCGCCGACCGGGAAGGCCGTCTTCGGCAGCGTCGCGCAGGAGGTCATGCTCTCGGCGCCGTGCCCGGTCACCTTCGTCCGCGAGCCGGCGTCGTAACGCGGTTTCGCGGTACGGACCCCGTTTGTTATTCACGGTCGACCGCGCGAAGCGTCCCGCTTAAGTGAGACGGGTCCGCGCTTACACCCGATGTACTACGTGGGCGTCGACCTCGGGGCGACGAACGTCCGGGCGGCCGTCGGCGACGAGAGCGCGGCGGTCCTCGGCTCCGCGTCGCGGGGTACGCCGCGGGGGCCGAACGGCATCGCCGTCACCGAGGCCGTGTTGGAGGTGGTCCGCGGGGCCTGTACGGACGCGGGAATCGCGCCGAGCGAGGCGGTCGCGGCCGGGATCGGCTCCATCGGTCCGCTCGATCTGGCGGAGGGGGTCGTCCAGGGGCCCGCGAACCTCCCGGACACGGTCGAGCGCATCCCGCTCGTCGGGCCGGTCGGTCGGTTGCTCGACACCGACGAGGTGTACCTCCACAACGACACCATCGCGGGCGTCATCGGCGAGCGGTTCCACTCCGAGCGCAACCCCGACGACATGGTGTATCTCACCATCTCCTCGGGGATCGGCGCGGGCGTCGCCGTCGACGGGAACGTCCTCTCGGGGTGGGACGGCAACGCCGGCGAGGTCGGCCACATGACCGTCGACCCGCACGGGTTCATGACCTGCGGCTGCGGGCTCGACGGCCACTGGGAGGGGTACTGCTCGGGCAACAACATCCCGAAGTACGCCCGGGAGCTCCACGAGGAGGACCCCATCGAGACGATCCTCCCGATCGAGGACCCCGACTTCTCCGCGGTCGACGTGTTCGAGGCGGCGGGCGAGGACACCTTCGCCGACCACGTGATCGACCAGGTCGCCCACTGGAACGCCATGGGGATCGCCAACATCATCCACGCGTACGCGCCGCTCGTCGTGAGCGTCGGCGGCGCGGTCGCGCTCAACAACCCCGACCGCGTCCTCGACCCGATCCGCGAGAAGCTCCCGGAGATGGTGTTCATCAACGTCCCGGAGGTTCGGCTCACCGACCTCGGCGACGACGTCGTGGTGAAAGGCGCCCTCGCGAGCGCGCTGACGGGCGGGACCGGCGACCGGGCGCGCGTCGAGAACGCGCCCTGACCGAGCGCGGCGACGACGGCCCGCGGGCTACTGCTCGAACTCGTCGAGCTCCGGTTCCACGTCGGCGCCGACCGCGTCGCGCGTGTCGAGGTACGCGTCGCGGTACCGCCAGATCTTCCGGAGGAGGACGTACCCGAACGCGCCCTGGAAGACGATGACGAAGCCGAACAGCGCGAGGACCTGCGGGAGGCCGAAGAGTCCCGCGGCGACGCCGGTCACCGGACCGACGAGCGTGTTGTACAGCGCGTGGATCGCCGCCGCGAGGACGAGCCCCTTGACGATGATCGGGCCGCGGTTCCCGGGATTGAACTTCGCGAGCCCGAGGTAGTAGCCCGCGAACGCCGAGTAGACGACGTGTCCCGGTCCCGCGAGCGCCCGGAGCGCGGCGATGCCGTCGCCGGCGCCCAGCGCCGCGATGCCGACCGTCAGCTCCGCCATGTCGACGTTCTGGGCGATGTACACGAAGTTCTCGATGACGACGAAGCCGAGCCCCGCGATGGCGCCGTAGACGGCGCCGTCGATGACGGCGTCGAAGCGGGCGTCGGTGTACGCGTACAGCCGCACCGCGAGCAGCTTCACCGACTCCTCTATCGGGCCGACGACGACGAAGAAGAACACGACGATTCCGAGGAAGCCGAGCGGCCGGAAGTACGGCTGGAGCACGCTGTTCAGGATCGCCGCGAACGTCGCGGTGAGGATAGAGAGGAGGAACGTCGCCACGAGGAGCGACAGCGGCTCGCCGGTCGTCACGTCCGAGACGTACACGTACGCGGCCAGCCCCAGAGCGGGGATCACGGAGAGCCCGAGGAGGACCGCGATGGCCGGGTCGAAGAGGAGCCCGAGTCCGAACGAGCCGAGGATCGCCAAGAGTCCGACGAACGCGACGAGGACGACCCCGGCCTTCGCGGAGCGCGTGAGGAGCCAGTACAGCGCGACCGACAGCCCGTCGAGAGAGGTGCGCTCCTCCCACGTCGCGACGTCGTAGAGGTCGCGGTCGTCGTCGGCCCGAGACGCGATCGGGTCCTCGTCGCTTGGCATGACCCCCGTTTCGCCCCCCGGTGACTTAACGGATTGGCGGAACCGGACGGGCGCGCTGAGGGCGGTGGGCGGGATGCGTCACCGACCGCGCTCGCTCCGCGGCCGACAGGATTGAAACCGCGGCGGACGAAGGTCGGGTATGCACTTCGATCCGCGGGTCCAGCGCGCCCTGAAGGAGGCCGGGCTGGACGCCGACGCCGTCGCCGACGCCTCGGACCGAGTCGCCGAACTCGTCGCCCGCGACGCCGACCGCCTCCGGGAGTTCTTCGACGGCGACGACCCGTACTACTCGGACATGGAGATGGCGCACAGCGCGGCGTCGAGACAGGAGCACGCGAGCGCCGACGTGGACCTGTTCACCCACGGGAGCGACCTCCGCGGGTACCTCTCGCTCGACGGGTGGGGCGTCCCGGTCGAGGGCGGGCGGGTCCTCCGCGAGGCCGACGACGGCGCCTCGGTCGTCGTCGAACTCTCGCTCGGCGACACGGTGAACGACCGCGTGCGGTTCGCGCGCGAGCGCGAGGAGCTGTGACGATGGCGCGAGCCCGCGTCCGCGGCATCTACGCGACGGCGCTCACCGCGCGCCTGCTCGACGCCGGCCACGAGGTGGTGGACGCCTCGCCGCCGATCCGCCGGCGGTTCGACGCCGAGTTCGGGACCGAGCCGCCGGCCGTCCGGATCGGGACGAGCGCGGACCGGCAGGGGGTCGGCGCGCACGGCGACGCCGGCGCGCTCGGCGCGGTCCGAGATCTCCTGACCGACGCGGGCCGCGACGCGCTCGCGTGGCCCGACCCGACGCCGCCGGGGACCGTCCTCGACGGCGAGGTGACGGAGACGCTCGGCGGCGGCGCGGTCGTCGACCTCCGAGTCGGCGGCGGGCGAGTCGGCGGCGAG
This sequence comes from Halorubrum sp. CGM4_25_10-8A, assembly GCF_005435025.1. Classification (NCBI taxonomy): domain Archaea; kingdom Methanobacteriati; phylum Methanobacteriota; class Halobacteria; order Halobacteriales; family Haloferacaceae; genus Halorubrum; species Halorubrum sp. CGM4_25_10-8A. The sequence goes on from NZ_SGTX01000025.1 coordinate 18,820, forward strand.
GGCGGCGACGTGACGGGCACGCCCGCCGCGGCCGTCGAGGGGTACCTCCCGTACGGGGCCGTCGACGCCCGGGTCGAGACGGGGGACGCGGTCCGGGTCCAGGTGCGCGAGTCGGCCGCGCCGTGGACGGACCGTCGCCCCGAACTCGCCGGGGAGTTGCGGGTCGGCGGCGACCTCGTCGCGCTCGAACCGGGGTCCGGGACGCGGGTCGACGCCCGAGACGACGAGGCCGCCCGAGAGCTGTCCGGGATGCTCGACCTGCTCGACCTCGAACCGCCGACGGGCTGGCGGGCGGTGTGGCAGCCCGCCGCCGTCGACGCCGACACGGAGGCGCTGACCGCGGGCCTCGACGCGGCCGTCGAGGCCGCCGAGGGGCTACGCGCGGCGACCGGAGCGGACGACGAGAGTGGAGTCGACGACGGGACCGGAGACGGGCTCGGCGTCGTCAGCGACCGGAGCCGGCTCCGCGACGCCCCGCTCGCCGCGCCGAACGCCGGCGTCTGGGTCTGGTTCGGCCGCGAGAGCCGGTCGGGACTCGACGACGCGCGGCGGACCGCGACCGCGACGATGCCCGGCCACCACCGCGTGAAGGCGGGGTCGGCGGACGCCTCGGCCGGCGTCGACCTCGCGGAGGCGCTCTGCGACCCCGCTCCCGACGCCGAGTTCCCGTTCGCGGTCGTGGCCGACGCGTTCGGCCCGCGCGAGGGCGACGCGCTCCGGATCGACCACGGGAAGCCCGACGGCCGGCTGATCACCCTCGGCGAGGGGACGGTGACGGGAGTCGACGCCGACGGGACCGTCACCGTCGAGCGCGAGATGACCGGCGGGGGGACCTACGACGGGCTCGGCGTCGACCGCGAGGCCGGCGACGTCGCCGAGACGAGCCTGAAGGAGGGGCGCTGGTGGTACCCGACGACGTACCGCGGCCGCGACGGGACGGTCCGCGGGACGTACGTCAACGTCTGTACGCCCGTCGAGGTGTTCCCCGACGCGGCCCGCTACGTGGACCTCCACGTCGACGTGATGAAACACCCCGACGGGACGGTCGAGCGCGTCGACGACGAGGAGCTGGCCGAGTCGGTCGCGGCCGGCCACACCCCCGAGGCGCTGGCCGAAAAGGTGCGGAGCGTCGCGTCGGCGCTGGAGAACGCGCTGTAGAGGTGGATCGGCGGGCGGCGGTCCGGGCGCCGAGGCGCGTCGACTCGGTCGTTTCGAAATCCAATCACTTCGATTCGTTACAATAGCATTATTATTCATCGCATACACGCTGCGGACGGAATGCGTGAGAAACGATCACAGCAAACGTTTGACGGCGCGACGCGGCGGGGGTTCCTCGGGAGCGTGGGGGCGCTGGTCGCCGCCGCGGCCTACTCGCGAGACGTGTCGGCCGACGACGCCGCGCGAGTCGACAACGAGGCGGACGACCCGGTCCAGACGGTCGAGTCGCCCGACGGATCGATCGCGGTCACGGTCGACGTCACCGGCGGATCCCCGACCTACGAGGTCGCTCGCGGCGGCGAAACGTACGTCGGACCGTCGACGGTCGGGTTCGACTTCCGGAATCAGCCGTCGTTCGGCGCGAGCGCCGACGGAGAGTCGGGCCCGGTGACAGTTACGGGCACCGAGCGCGAGTCGGCGACCGAGGAGTGGGAGCCGGTGTGGGGCGCGTACGAGGAGGTGTCCGCGGAGTACCGCGCCCTGAGCGTCGGGCTCGCCGACGCCGCCGGGGACGCGGACGGGTCGGGCGCCCCCGCGGCGGACGCGCGGACCGCGACCCTCCAAGTGCGCGCGTTCGACGACGGGGTCGGCCTCCGGGTCGTCCTCGGGGAGGGGTTCGCGAGCCACTCGGAGAAGGCGGTGATCGACTCGGAGAACACCGGCGTCGACTTCGCGGCCGACTACGACGCCTGGTGGATCCGCAACGAGGTAACCAACCCGCGGTTCGAGCAGGAGTACGCGGAGACGCCGCTGTCGGAGATACCGGCCGGGAGCCGCGAGACGCGGCCGACGGACACGCCGACCCGGACCGGCGCGCACACGCCGCTGACGGTGGACGCGGGCGACGCGTACCTCAGCGTCCACGAGGCGAACCTCGACGACTACGCGGCGGCGACGCTCGCGCCCCGCAGCGACGACGGGGGGACGGCCTTCGCGACCGAGCTCACGCCGCTGCCCGACGGGTCGAGGGCCTCGCTCGACCTCCCGGCGGCGACGCCGTGGCGGACGATACAGGTCGTCGACCGGCCGGGCGAGCTGATCGAGTCGCAGCTCGTCCCGCTGCTCGCCGACCCGCTCGACGAGTCGGCGCTGCCGACCGCGGGCGGCGAGCCGGACGCCGACTGGATCGAGCCCCGCAAGTACGTCGGCATCTGGTGGACGATGATCGCGGGGCAGGCGAACTGGGAGTACAAGTCGGACGACGAGATCGCCGGGAACGACGGAAATCCCGCCGCGTACGTCCACGGTGCGCGGACCGAGCGCATGAAGCGGTACATGCGCTTCGCGAGCGAGAACGGGATCGACAGCGTGCTCGTCGAGGGGTGGAACGAGGGGTGGGACACCTATCCCGGGGACGGCACCGGCTTCGGCTTCGGCGTCGGCGACTCCTATCCGGACTTCGACGTGCCCGAGGTGACCGACTTCGGCGCGTCGCTGCCGGACCCCGTCGAGATGACGATCCACAACGAGACGGCCGGTAACATCCCGCAGTACGAGGCCGCGATCCTCGACGAGGACGTGTTCGCGGGGTACGAGGCCGAGGGGATCAACTCGATCAAGAACGGGTACGTCTCGGACCCGGGGCTCGGCATCGACGGCGACGGCGCCGAGCCGACCCACAACCAGCACAACCAGCTCGCGGTGAACCACCACCGGCTCGCGATCCGTGAGGCGGCCGCGAACCGTCAGCTGCTGGAGATCCACGAGGGGATCAAGCCGACCGGCGAGATCCGGACCTACCCGAACGTGGCGAACCGCGAGGTGGTGAAGGCCCAGGAGTACGACGGGTTCGGCCAGCTCGGATCGAACGTCGGCCGCGACCACCACGTCACGCTCCCGTTCACGCGGAACCTCGCCGGCCCGGTGAGCTTCCAGCCGGGTATCTTCGACGTGACCTTCGGCGACGACCGCGGCGACCAGGTCCAGACGACCCGCGCCAAGCAGCTCGCGATGTACCCGACGTACCTCAGCGGCCTCCAGATGGCCGCCGACCGGATCGAGGGGTACGTCGACGAGACGTTCGAGGTGGGCGAGGGGCTCCAAGCCGCGGCCGGCGAGCGCGACGGGCTGGTGACCGACGACACGTGGCGGGACGCGTTCGGCACGAACCACGTCGCCGTCGACCCTAACCGCGCACCGAGCGGCTCGTCGGTGACGTACGTCGTGCGCGGCGTCGAGGAGCCGGGGACATACGACCTCCACCTCCGGTACGCGAGCGCGCCGGAGGAGAACGCGCAACGCGTGATCGACGCCGGCGGGCCGCGAGCGACGCTCCGCGTCGGCGACGCGAGCCGGACGATCGAACCCGACTTCACCGCCTACTGGGACGACTGGCGGGTGTTCACGACCGAGGTGGAACTCGACGCGGGCGACACCGAGATCGCGGTCGAGCTCGACTACGAGGACGGCGGAGACGGGTTCACCGGCGACGTGGGGGGATTCAACCTCAACGCGGTCGCCGTCACCGAGTCGGGCGAGCCCTCCCCGATCCCGGCCGAGTACGAGGGGTACGTTCCGGAGAACGAGAACTTCGACGCGAAGCCGGAGTTCTCCTTCGTCGAGTCCGTCCCGGCCGCCGGCTGGGACGAGACGCGCGTCGTCGGCGCCGCGATCGGCGACTACCTCGCGATCGCCCGCCGGCACGGCAACGAGTGGTACGTCGGCGTCATGACCGACGGGGCGGGCCGCGCGGTCAACGTGCCGCTCGACTTCCTCGCACCCGGTAAGTCCGGGGACGCGCCGGGGCACGGCAAGGGTGGCGGAAAGGGGAAGCAGAAGGGGAAGAATAACGGGAACGGCGGCGGCCGCGACGGCCCGAAGTACGTCGCGGAGATCTACTCGGACGCGATCGGAGGAGGCGTCGACGCCGACCCGACCGGGGTCCGGATCGACGAGGCGATCGTCACCCCGAGCACGACGCTGCTCGCGTCGCTCGCGCCGAGCGGCGGAACTGCTGTCAGGTTCCGTCCGGCGCGGGGCCGCGAGATCGGTCGACTCCCGGAGTACGAGCGGCCGGAACAGGACATCTCGATCGAGATCGCGGAGGAGGCCGACCTCGACGAGTCGTTCATCGCGGGGACGGGGTCGAACGACGCCGGGTTCGTGGGCGGCACGAACGTCGAGATCGTCGTCGACGGCGAGGTCGAGGCGCTCGCCAACGTCCGGCTCCCGCCGAACGCGACGGACGAGACGGTCGAACTCGGCTACCGGATCACGGCGATCGGCACCTACGACGTCGCTGTTCGCGACCCGGAGACCGACGAGGAGCTCGCCGCGGAGACGGTTACCGTCGCTCCCGGCGACGTCGTCGCCGAGCTGACCGACCCGAAGCGCGACGACGACGGGCCCGGCGAGTACGTCTACCCGACGGACGGTGCGTTCCGAGACGGCGCGTTCGATCTGCGCTCATTCCGCGTCTTAGAGACCGAGAAAGAGTACCGGTTCGCATTCGAGGTTGAGAACCTCTACGACGCGTTCGGCGGCGACTTCTCGCCGCACTACTTCCTCGTCTACTTGCGCGATCCCGACGCGAACGGCGGCCGCACGAGCGCGCTGGACGATCTTGGGCTCACCGCCGAGTTCGGCGCGCCGTGGCAGTACCGGATCGACGCCAGCGGCTTCGCGAAAGGGATCACCGACGCCGACGGCGGAGACCTTGGCACGCCGGAGGTGTTCGTGAGCTTCGAGTCGAACACGGCCGTCGTCTCGGTGCCGAAGTCCGCGGTCGGCGGCGACATCTCTGGCTGGGAGGTTGCGCCGGTCGTCGGCTCGGAGGACCGCGGCAGCTTGCGCGCGGTCGCCGAAGAGGCCGGGACCTTCGTCTTCGGCGGCGCGCGCAAGGGCGCGGCCGGGAACGCGCCGCGGGTCGTCGACCTCGTGACGCCGGAAGGCGTCTCGCAGGCCGACGCGCTCGACTACGGCCCCGATTCGCTCGCGTCGCTGCCGTTCACGTCGCTATAAGAGAGGCGGCGGAATCGAGAGGCCTCGCGGCGGGACGGCCCGCCGCGTTCAGAAGTGGTTCGCGGAGTCGGTCTCGTGGCGGAGCTCGCCGCCGCGACCGCCCTCGACCGTCGAGGCGCCCTGATCGCCGGAGGAGGCGGTCCGCACCGTCACGTTGTCGACCTCGTCGAAGTCCATGATGAGGTCGCGGCGGATGTTGTCGGCGGTGATGTTCGAGATACCGCAGCCGGAGCAGGTGCCGCCGAGCTCGACGACGACCTCGCCGGTCTCGGGGTTCGCCTCGCGCACGACGCTCGTGCCGCCGTGCATCTGGATGATCGGCATCTGTCCGACCATCCACCGCTCGACCCGGTCCGCGAGGCTCTCGTCGCTCTCGTCGCTCATTACCCCCAATACATCGCCGACGGTATGGAAAGTTGCGGTTTAGGAGCCGTCGGGCGCGTCGAAAGGAACTGTGTCATCGTCGATGAGACGGAACGGCGGCAGCCGAGCGCGCTATCGCTCCCCGTCGTCGCCCGAGTCGGCCGCGTCGCCGGACTGGCTGGGGAGCCGCGTGGGGTCGGCCGGGTCGTCGCCGTTCAGCGAGTCGTCGCGTTCGAGCACGTACAGCAGCGGCCCGAGCGCGGTCAACACGAGGACTCCGGGTAGGGGCGCGTCGGGAACCGCGAGTAGCGTGACGAGGCTCGCACCGCCGGTGAGCACGACGAGCGCGGCCCACGCCGCCGGCGAGCCGAGGTCGACGCCGACGCGCGCGGCGTCGCGGTAGACGGCCGCGGCGATCAGCGCGACGACGACGCCTCCGCCGCCCCCGACGAGGGCCGTGGTGACGGACATACGGCTCGTTGGACCGAGACGCGAAAAAGGGTGTCGCGAGCGAGAAGGACTGGGAACGAGCGCGGAATCGAGAACGGGTGGGAGAGTCGAGACCAGGAAACGGGCCTACGGCGCCTCGCCGGTCTCGATGCTGAAGGAGTCGCGCGGGTACGCGACGCAGGTGAGCGTGTAGCCGTCGTCGATCTCGGCCTCTTCGAGCATCTGCTGGTTGTCGTGCTCGACGAAGTCCTCGGAGGGGCCGTCCGCGATCTGCCCGGCACAGGAGACGCACTGGCCCTGTCGGCAGGCGTACGGGAGGTCCCACCCCTCGTCTTCGCCCTGTTCGAGGATGGGCTCGTCGTTGGAGAGCTCGACCGTCTCGCCCTGCTTGACGAACTCGACCTCGTAGTACTCCACCTCGTCTTCGGGGATGTCACCGGGGCCGGAGCTGACGGTGCCGCCCTCTTCGAGCTCGCCCTCCCCGCCCTCGGCGCCGCCCGCCGGGATGGCGCCGCCGCCACCGCCGCCGCCGACCGCGCGTCGTCGGTCCCCGAGACCGAGTTCCCGGAAC
>NZ_SGTX01000026.1:0-25103 GCF_005435025.1 Halorubrum sp. CGM4_25_10-8A
CCTCTACACCCCTCCCGACGTTCCCCGCCACCGCTCCCGACGTACATTTAAGAGCCGCCGCCGCGACCGACACCACATGAGCGACGCGCCGACGACTGCGCCCTGCGACGCCTGCGGCGAGGCCACGACGGACGCGCTCGCGCGCACCGTCCGGCTGAGCGTCGACCGGGCGAACATCGACACCCAGCGGCTCTGCCCCGACTGCTTCGCCGACTGGATCCAGCGCTACCAGGACCGCCTCGGCTCCGGCGACGACGGGGGCGACGAGAGCTCCGAGATCATCGTCGACTGAGGCCGAACGCGTTCGCGTCGGCCGGCAACGTCCGTCTCGACCGCCCGTCTTAAGCCCCGGCGGGACGGACGCCGTGGTAATGGATCTCGCCATCGACGCCCCGACCCCGGCGGCGCCAGACTGCGCCGACGACGGGACGTGGCTCGCGTGTATCGCGTGCGACGAGACGTTCGCCCCGTTCGAGGCGGTGCGCTACACCTGTGACGAGTGCGACGGCCTGCTCGAAGTCCGGTACGACGACCCCCCGACGTTCGACGAGTTCGGGTCCGGCGCGTCCTCCGACGGCCCCGACCGCGGCGTCTGGCGCTACCGCGAGGGGCTCCCGTTCGACCTCGGCGTTACCCTCCCCGAGGGCGACACGCCGCTCCACCGCGTCCCGCGCATCGAGGAGGCGGTCGGCGTCGACGCGCTTCGGATCAAACACGAGGGGATGAACCCCACCGGCTCGTTCAAGGACCGCGGGATGACCGTCGGCGTCCGCGTCGCGAAGGAGCTGGGCGTCGGCGCGCTCGCGTGCGCCTCCACCGGCAACACCTCGGCCGCGCTCGCGGCCTACGGCGGCCGCGGCGGGATGCAGACCCTCGTCCTCCTCCCGGAGGGGAAGGTCGCCGCCGGGAAGATCGCGCAGGCGAGCCTCCACGGCGCGCGCATCCTGGAGGTCGACGGCAACTTCGACGCGTGCCTCGACATCGTCCAGGAGCTGGCCGCCCGCGGCGAGGCGTACCTGCTCAATTCGCTGAACCCGTTTCGGCTGGAGGGGCAGAAGACGATCGGCTTCGAGATATTAGAGGAGTTCTACGCCGACTACGGGACGTTCCCGGACCGCATCGTCCTGCCCGTCGGCAACGCGGGCAACACCTCGGCGCTGTACAAGGGGTTCCGCGAGCTCGTCCAGTCGGGCGCGCTCGACCCCGACGAGGTCCCCAAGCTCACCGGCGTCCAGGCGGAGGGCGCCGCGCCGATGGTCGAGGCGGTCGAGGAGGGGAACGACGAGATCCGCCGCTGGGAGGAGGTCGAGACGCGGGCGACCGCGATCCGCATCGGCAACCCCGTCAACGCGCCGAAGGCGCTCCCCGGCATCCGGAACACCGGCGGCACCGCCGTTGCCGTGAGCGACCCGGAGATCACCGCCGCGCAGCGCCACCTCGCCAGCGAGGGCGTCGGCGTCGAGCCCGCCTCCGCCGCGAGCCTCGCGGGCCTCAAGAAGCTCCGGCGCGAGGGCGTCGTCGACGACGACGAGCGCGTGGTCTGCCTGACGACCGGCCACCTCCTCAAGGACCCCGACGCCGCCTACGAGGCCGGCGGCGACCCCGAGCCGGTCCCGAACGACGCCGACGCCGTCGTCGACCACCTCCACGACTGATCGCCCGACGGGGCCGGTCGGTGCGGCCGCCCACCTCCCGCTCTCGACCCGCGCCCTCGACACCCCAGAGCCGTTGGCGCTATCACCGATTGCCGAACACGTCGCCCCGACAGTTTGTATTAAGTAGTAAACACTTGAACGACAGACAAGTTGATAGACGTCCCGACGACCGCACCGCTCGCCGCGCTCGCCGCCGTCGTTGCGGTCTGTGCGACGGCGGTCGCGTTCGACTCCCGCGACGAGTCGGGCGGTCGCGCCGCGGTCGCGTTCATGGCCGCGATCGCCTGGTGGTCCGCGGGGCTGTTCGGCGAGGCCGTCGCGACGACTGAGGCCGGGAAGCTGTTCTGGCTCAACGTCCAGTACCCCGCGACCGCGGTCGTCCCGGTCGCGGCGGTCGCGTTCGTCGCGTCCTACCTCGGCTACGACGCGTGGCTCTCCCGGCGCCGCCTGCTCGCGCTGCTCGCCCCGCTCGCCGCGTTGACCCTGCTGAGCTGGACGAACGATGTCCACGGGCTGGTCCGGACCGGGACCGACCTCGTCGCGGTCGGCTCGGGGACGGTGCTCGTCCGGGAGTTCGGCCCGGTGTGGTGGGTCGGCTGGCTCTACTCGCAGGTCCTGCTCGTCGGGACGTTCGCGACGCTCGCGTACGGCGTGTACGACTCGGCGCCCGCGTTCCGCGCGTCCGCGGGGCTGCTGCTCGTCGGCTCTGCCGCGCCGTGGGGCGCGCAGTTCGTCGTGCTCGGGGGCGGCCCGGCGTTCCGGCCCGAACTCCTGTTCGTGCTCACGGGCGTCGCATTCACGATCGCGGTCCGGCGGGGGCGGACGCTGGGCGTGACGCCGGTCGCCCGGCAGGTGACCCTGGAGGCGGTCCCCGACCCGATCGTCGTCGTCGACCGAAGCGGGCGGATCGCGGACGCGAACCCGGCGGCCCGCGCGTGGCTCGGCGAGGGCGTCGCGGTCGGCGTCCCGATCGCGGACGCGCTCGCCGACGCCCCGGAGGTCCGCGCCGCGTACCGCCGCGGCGAGGCCCCTGACGAACCGCTCCGCGTCGAGGTCGCCGGCGAGCCGCGGTTCGTCTCGCTCTCTGCCGTTTCGCTTCCGACGCTCGGCAGCCGCTCGCAGGGGACGGTGTTGCTGTTTCGCGACGTGACCGACTCGGAGCGCAACCGGCGGGACCTCGAAGTGGCGAACGACCGGCTCCAGACGCTGACGCACGCGCTGGCGCACGACATTAAGAACCCGTTGACGGTCGCGGACGGGTTCACGGACCTCGCGACCGCGGGCGACGAGGCGGCGGCCGAGCGGGTCGAGAGCGCTCACGACCGGATCTTCGAGATCGTCGACGAGACGCTCGCGGCCGTCGACCACCCGGACCCAGACGCCGGTGCCGAGTCGTTCTCGTTCGCGGCCGCGGCCGAGGCGGCTTGGCGGACCGCCGAGACGGCGGGAGCGACGCTGACGGTGGCGGGCGACGAGTCGTACGCCGCGGACAGGACTGCGGTGCGGAGCGTCTTGGAGAACCTCTTCCGGAACGCGGCTGTCCACGCCGGGTCCGACGCGACCGTCGCCGCCGTCGCGCTCGACGGCGGGTTCGCGGTCATCGACGACGGCCCCGGCGTCCCGCCGGCGGAGCGCGACCGCGTGTTCGACCGGGGCTACACGACTGCGGACGAGGGGACCGGGATCGGCCTCGCGTCGGTCGCGGCGCTCGCCGAGTCGCACGGCTGGACGGTCGGCGTCGGTGCGGGTCGCGGGGCCGCAGAAGGGGAAGCCTGCCTGTCGGACACGACGGTCGGCGACGGCGCGGCGTTCGTCGTCGCCTTCGGGGATCGACCGATCGAAGCCGTCGCGTCGCCCGTCGTCGCCGACGCGGACGCGCTCGTCGCGGTCTCGGAGTCGCCCGCGGCGGAGTCGTAGCCCGTCCGGGGACGGTCTGATCTCTTCTCCGGGGCTGCGCAGTACTCGCCGCCTACTCGGCGAGTCCCGCGTTACTCGTCCGCACGCCCGTCGGCGCCGTCCAGGGTGATCTCGGTGATCTCGACGACGCGGTCGTCCGCGAGCAGCTCCTCGGTCGCGGCGTCGGGGACGGCCGAGTCGAGGTTGTAGACGGTGAGCGCCTCCCCGCCCTGCGTCTCGCGGCCGTTGAACATCCCGGCGATGTTGACGTCGTGGTCGCCGAGGACGGTCCCGATGAGCCCGATGACGCCGGGCTCGTCGGTGTTTCGCGCGACGAGCATGTGGCCGTACGGGACCGCGTCGACCCGGAACCCGTCGATCCGGACGATGCGGGCGTCCTCGCCGGCGAACAGCGTTCCCTCGACCGCGATCTCGTCGTCGCCGTTGTGGACGGTGACGCGCACGAGGCTCTGGAAGTCGTCGGTCTGCCGGGTCTTCGACTCGGTCACCTCGATGCCGCGCTCCTCGGCGAGCCGCGGCGCGTTCACCGCGTTCACCTGCCACTCCAGCGGCTCGAAGACGCCCTTCAGGGCGCTCGCGGTGACGAGGTCGACGTCCTCCGCGGCGATGTCGCCCTCGTAGGTCGCCTCGACCCCGGTGATCCGACCGTCGAGCAGCTGGGCGGCGACCTTCCCGGCGGTCTCGGCCACGTCGATGTACGGCTCGATTCGCGGGAACGCGCTCTCGTCGACCGAGGGCGCGTTGAGCGCGGTGAGGACCGGCTCGTCGTCGAACGCCGCGAGGACGGCCTCGGCGGTGTCGACCGCGACGTTCTCCTGGGCCGCCTCCGTCGACGCGCCGAGGTGCGGGGTCAAGACGATCTCCTCGACGTCGAGCAGCGGCGAGTCCTCGGGGAGCGGCTCCTCGGCGAAGGAGTCGAGCGCGGCGCCGGCGAGGACGCCGTCCTCGACCGCCTCAGCGAGCGCATCCTCGTCGACGATGCCGCCGCGGGCGCAGTTGATGAGGTAGCCGCCCTCCAGCTTGGCCAGCTCGGCCTCGCCGATCATCCCCTCGGTCTCGGGGAGAAGCGGGGTGTGGATCGTCGCGAAGTCGCCCACGGCGAGCGCGTCGTGGAGGTCCTCGACGAGCTCCGCCCCCATCCGGTCGGCGCGCTCCTCAGAGATGTACGGGTCGTAGACGACGAGGTCCATCCCGAGCGAGTCGAGGCGCTTGGCGACTTCCTGCCCGACGCGGCCGAGGCCGACGATGGTGAGCGTCTTGTTGTTCACCTCGGTACCGAGGAACTCGCCTTTCGCCCACTCGCCGCCGATCAGGCGACCGTGCGCCTGCGGGATCGAGCGCGCGACGGCGAACGTCATCGCGACGGTGTGCTCGGCGGCGGCGCGGACGTTCCCCTCGGGGGCGTTTGCGACGATGACCCCGTGGTCGGTCGCGGCCTCGATGTCGATGTTATCGACGCCGATGCCCGCCCGGCCGACGATGACGAGCTCGCTCGCGGCCTCGAAGACCGCCTCGTTCACGTCGGTTCCGGACCGCACGATCAGCGCGTTGGCGTCGGCTGCGACGTCGAGCAGCGCCTCCCCCTCCGCCTCGTAGTCGGTGACGACCTCGTGGCCGGCGTCTCGGAGTCGGTCCAACCCCGCGTCCGCGATGGGGTCGGTCACGAGTACCTTCATGTCGAAACGCACCCGCGGCGCGGGGTTAACGCTTTCCTCATCGCGCCGTTTTGCCGCCCGAACGGATCCGCGCTCGTGGGTATCGACCCCTCTGTTTCGACTGGAGAATGCGCGTTCGTGGGTATCTTCGCCGCCGGTACTCCCTTTTATATTGGGCCGCACGTTCCGCGCATGAACCTCACGATCGCGTTCGTCGGCGTCGGCGCCATCCTCGCGCTGACCGCGGTGAGCGCCTTCTTCTCCAGCTCGGAACTCGCGGTGTTCTCCGTCCCCGGCCACCGGATCGACTCGCTCGTCGCGACCGACGCTCCCGGCGCCCGGGCGCTGTCGGCGCTGCGCGACGACTCCCACCGGTTCCTCGTCACGGCCTTGGTGAGCAACAACGTCGCCAACATCGCCGCCGCGTCGGTCGCGACCGCGGTGTTCGTCCGGTTCGGCTTCTCCGGCGGCCAGGCGGCCACGGGGTCGACGCTCGTCACCTCGGTGTTCGTCATCGTCTTCGGCGAGATCGCGCCGAAGTCGTACGCCGTCGCCAACGCGGAGCGACACGCGCTCCGGGTCTCCCGGATCGTCGTCGCGGTCCAGCGCGTGCTCCGTCCCGTCCTGTACGTGTTCGAGGCGGCCTCCGGCGTCGTCAACCGCTTCACCGGCGGCGAGTCCGCCATCGAGTCGTACCTCACCCGGGAGGAGATCGCGACGCTCGTGCGCTCCGGCGAGGTCGCGGGCGCGCTCGACCCTGACGAGGGCGCGATGATCCGGGGCGTCCTCGATCTGGAGACCACCACCGTCGCCGCGGTGATGGTCCCCCGGACCGACGTGGTCGCGCTCCCCGACACGGCGACCCCGGCGGACGCGCTCTCGCGGGCCGCGAGCGAGGGAGTCACCCGGATGCCGGTGTACGGCGAGAACCGCGACGACGTGGTCGGGGTCGTCGACGTCCGCGACGCGATCCGCGCCGACGAGAGCGGTGCCGACCTCGCGAGCGCGCTCAGCGAGCCGGCGTTCGTCCCCGAGACGAAGCCGCTCGACGAGCTGTTCACGGAGATGCGCGCGAGCGAGACGCGAATGGTGATCGTCGTTGACGAGCACGGCGCGGTCGTGGGAATCGCGACGTTGGAGGACCTCTTCGAGGAGGTCGTCGGCGAGCTGGTCGGCCGCTGGGAGACGGACGCGGTCGACGTGGTCGCGCCCGACGCCGCCGTGGTCCGCGGCTGGACGACGGTCGGCCACCTCAACGAGGCGCTCGGCCTCTCGCTGCCCGCGGACGCAGGCGTCGAGACCGTCGCGGGGCTCGTCACCCGTCAGCTCGGCCGGCTCCCGAAGGAAGGTGACCGCGTCGCGGTCGGCGAGGTCACGCTCGCCGTCACCGGCGCGACCGCGACCCGGGTCACGCGCGTCCGGGTCGAACACGCCGACGAGAACGGGTTCGCGGTCGACGCGTCTGTCGGTCCCGACGGCGGTGACGCCGGCTCGCTCGGGCCCGAGTGACCGCCGCTCCCCCGACGCTGCGGTCTCCACACACATTACCAAACATACATGTGATTCCGACGGTTCCCGAGAGACACGTCTCTGATCATGGTGAGCCGTTGGGCGTGTGGCCGGTGCGGGTTCGTCGCGTGGACGCGGGACCGCTCGGAGATGGTCGACGTGACCGGGTCCCACCTGCTCGCACACGACTCCGACGCGCTCTCTACGTCTGACTTCCGTGTAAGTTGGGACTGCCCGTACTGCGCCACGGCCAAGACCACCTACGACAGCGGCGGCGCCGTTGCCGAGTTCAAAAGGCACCTGTACGAACACGTCGCCGACCGGGTCGCCGACGGAACACACGTGGCCGAGCGGGTCAACTGGGACGGGGTCGTCCGCGTCGACGCGTCGGCCGCCGGCGACGAGGCCGACGCGCTCCGGACCCACTTCCACGCCGCCGCGGGGCTCGTGGTGGCCGTGACCCCCTCCCCGGAGCGGCTGGTCCGCGCGCTCGACGAGGCCCTCGACGCGTGGCCACGGCGGGCGGTGATCGTCAGCACCGGGGAGTACGACTTCGAGGCGACGCCCGATGTGGACTTCGAGGGCCGGAACGTCGAGATCGTCGAACTCGACCCGCGGCTCTCCCCGGCCGAGGTCGGCGAGACGGTCTCGCGGATCCTCGACGACAACCACGAACCCGGCGAGCGCGTCTCGCTGGAGGTGAGCGTTTTCCACCAGATCGTCGCCGCCTTCGACGTCGAACGGTCGGTGGCCTTCGTCCGTATGCTCGCCGCGCGCCTTGCCGACGCGGGCGGCGTCTTACAGCTGTACGTCGACGCGGACGCGGACCGTAACGTCGCCACCGTTCTGAACCTCCTCGACGAGACGATCGACCTGACGGTCGCGGTCGACGACGGGCAGTTCGTTCGGCGGCCGTGACTGCGGGAACTTGTCTCCCGTTCCCCGTCCTCGCTCACCCGTCGTAATCGCCCTTCACTCGGCGTCGCTGGGTCCAGTCACTCGGCGTCGCTGCGCTCTCACTCGTTGTAGCTCTCCGTGTAGTCCGCGGGCCAGCGGACGTAGACGTACTCCACGTCGCGGTCCGCGGCCGCCTCGACGACGGCCCGCTTGAACCGCCGCAACACCGCCCTGGCGCGCTCCCGCGCGGCGTCGGAGGCGGCCTCGTCGCCGGCGAGCGCGCGGAGGTTCCGCTTGATGTCGACCCCGAGGGCGGAGTCGGTCTCGTCGTCCGGCAGACCGTCCCCAGTCCCGCTCGTCGAGGCGATCCGGGGCAGGTACGCGGCGGCGAGATCGGCGACCAGCCGGTCGCGGTGGTCGAGCGCGTCGATCAGCCACTCGACCGCGGTCGAACGGTCCGCCGCGGTCGGGTCCGCGGATTCGAGGAGTTCGCAGTACAGCCACGCCGCGTACCGCTTGGTCTCGGTGTCGACGCGCTCCTCCGATCCCGCGGTCGCGTCGGCGGGCGCTGCCCTCCGGTCGGCTCCGGTTCGCTCCGCGGCGACTGCCCGGAACACCGCGAGCAGCCCGTCGGCCTCGAAGGGTCGCTCCGCGAGGAGCCGGTCGCGGACATCGCCCGCCGGGACGGCGTCCGCCTCGGCGATCACCGCGGCGACGGACCGCGCGGCTGCCCGGCGAACCGATGCCGAGGGGTCCCGCAGCGAGCCGAGCAACACGCCGGTCGCGTCCCGGCGACCGAGCGCTCCGAGCCGACGCACGACGGCGAGCCTGAGTCCCTCGTTGCCGCGCCGTGCCGCGCGCGCGAGCAGTTCGACCGCGTCGTCGCTCTCTATCGTGACAAGCGCGTCGACCGCGGCCCCGCGCACCAGGTCGTTCCGCGCGTTCACGAGCGGGCGAACCGCTTCGACCGCCTCCCCGCCCACCCGCGCGTACCCCCTGACGGCCCGAGCGCGGACCCGCGCGTCGCCGTCATCGAACGCCTCGCGGAGCCGGGGGGCGGCGCCCTCGTCGCCGACGGTCGACAGTCCGGTCGCCCCCAGCATCCGATACGCGGCCCGGTCGTGTCTCAGCCACCGCGAGAACGTCTCGGCAGCCCCGCTCGTCTTCCCGCTTCCGTCCTCGGCGCCGCCGCCTCGCCGGTCGGCAACCCGCCGCCCCAGTCGGTCGAGGTGGTCGTCGCCGTGGAAGTACAGCGACTCGATCGCCGCCGCGCGGACGGTCTCGTCGGGGTCGTCGAGCGCCGCCTCGAACAACCCATCCACGATCCGGCTCGCGGCGGCGCTCATCGAACTGGACGGGCTGCCGAGCGCCTCCGCCGCCTCGCGTCGCGTCGACGCGTCGAACCGCCGATCGAGCCGCGCCAACGCCGGGGGATCGTCGTCGGTCGGCCGCCCGCCGCGCCCGGTGCCGCCGCTCTCCGCCGATCCATCGGCCCCGTCCGGTCGTGGCCTGTCGTCCATCTGTGAACACCTCACCGATCCGGTAGATTAAACGTATGGCCGCGGCTATCACCGATGAGAATCCGACGCGACCGGCGCGCGGTGCCGCGTTATTCGAGTCCGAACCCCCGGACGACACCGTACTCTGGCCCGGACGCGGTAAGCGCCGACTTCACCAGCCGAATCTCGTCGACCGAGAACGTCCCGACTTCCGGATCTCCCGCGTCGAGCACGTTTCGGACCGCCTCTGCCCCGGTCGCGCTCTCCACGCGGGCCAGCGTCACGTGCGGCGTGAACGCGTGGTCTTTGGGGTCGACGCCGAGCGCGGTCGTCTCCGCTTCGAGCGCCTCGTAGAGCGCGGCGAGGTCGTCGCCGCCGCGGCCGACGCCCGCCCAGGCGACCGAGACGTACTCGCGGTTCGGAAAGACGCCGAGGCCGCGGATCTCGGCCTCGAAGGGGGAGACCGCGGCGCGGTCGACGGCGCGCTTGCCGGCGGCGGCCACGTCGTCGAGGGTGGGATCGCCCTCGTCGTCCTCCGTGCCGATGTCGCCGAGGAACTTCAGCGTCACGTGCGCCTGTTCGGGGTCGACCGGGTTGACGCCCGACGCGTCCGCGAATGGGGCCTGTGCCTCCGCGACGGCGGGCGCGAGCGAGTCCGGGAGGTCGACGGCGAAGAACGCTCGCATCTCGGTCGCCGGATCGGCCGAGCGACGGATACCGCTTGTGGTGGTCGAACCAGCGCCCTACATAAATACCACCGTATCAGTCCGGCATAATTCCCAGTAGTGACCCTCCCATACTCGCATGTGATGGCCACCACCGACTCCGCGCGACCGGACCCGCCCTCGGAGCGTCGGGCGCCGGCGCGCGAGATGTCGAGCGTCGCCCGCTCGGCGGACGGTCGCCGGATCGCCTACGCGACGTACGGGCCTCCCGACGGCGACCCGGTCGTCTTCTTCCACGGGACGCCCGGGTCCCGCCGGCTGGGCGCGCTCCTCGAACCGGCGGCGCGAGCGAACGATGTCCGCGTGATCGCGCCCGACAGACCCGGCTACGGACGCTCGCCCCCCCAGTCGGGTCGGACCGTCGGCGACGCCGCCGCGTCCGTGCGGCCCGTCCTGAACGACCTCGGAGTCGAGCGCGCGGCCCTCGTCGCGTTCTCCGGCGGCGCGCCCTACGCCCTCGCGACGGCCGCGTCGCTCGGCGACCGGGTCACCGGCGTCGACCTCGTCGCCGGCGCGACGCCGCCGTCGTTCGGCGACGACACGCCCGCGGTCCAGCGCCTCCTGTCCGGTCTCGCGGCCGCGACGCCGTCGGTCCTCGGGGCACTGCTCCGCGGTCAGGCGTGGGTCGCGTCGCGCGCGGACCCGTCGTTCGTGGTGGCCCAGTACGCCGAGGACGCCGACGCCGTCCCCGAGGACGCCGCGACCGTGGTGAAGGAGGACTTCCTCGCGGCGTTCGAGCGCCACCGGAACGGCGCGGTCACCGAGTTCCGCGACGCCGGCAGCGACTGGGGGATCGACCTCGACGCGGTCGACGCCCCGGTGCGCCTGTGGCACGGGACCGACGACGCGAACGTCCCCGTCGCCGGGGCGGAACGACTGGCCGAGGCGCTTCCGACCGCCGAACTCCGCGTCCTCGACGGCGCGGACCACCTCGGGACGCTCCTCCGGGCCGCCCCCGAGGCGCTGTCGCGTTCCCGCTGATCGCTGGCTCTCCCCCCGAGTTCGCCCCTGAAACGCCGTTTCGTCCCCACTGATCAATCCGGCCCTGCCCGAGTCCGTCCCCGAGACGCCGTTGCGTCCCCGCTGACCGGTTCGGCCCTCCTCTCCGACCTCGTCCCGGGTCCCTCCCGCGGGCGGTCCCGAACCACGCGGATTGATGTACGGCACGCTCGAACGTCGAGCGACGGCGTCATGAAACGGATCAGGTTCTCGGCCGCCTACCCCGAGCGGCTCCGCCACCCCCTCCACGAGGCGATCGCCGCCGACTCGCCGATCCGTCGCGCGGAGCTGCTGATGTGGAGCCCGACGGCGGACGCGACGACGCTGCTCTGGTTCGACGGCGACCGCGACGTGACGGCGTCTGCCCTCGACGCGCTCGACTCGCTGGTCGCGAGCAGCCTCGTGAGCGACGTCGACGGGACCTACGCGTTCCTTCGGCAGGACGCCTACGAGTTCCCGGCGGCGCTCCTCGACACCGTCGCGGCGTCGCGGGTGATCTTCCTCCCGCCGGTCGTCTTCCGCGAGTCGGGCGACGTCCGGTTCGAGGCAGTGGGCGCGACGGCGGCGCTCAGCGAGTTCCACGACGACCTCGCGACCCTCGCCGACCTCACTATCGAGTGGGTCCACGAGTTCGAGCGCCGACGGGAACCGTCGCGGCTGACCGACCGACAGCGCGCGGCGCTGGAGACGGCGGTCTCGACGGGGTACTACGAGGTTCCGCGCGAGGGGACCGTCGCGGACGTGGCGGCCGCGCTCGGCTGCGCGACGAGCACGGCCGGCGAACTGCTCCGGAAAGCCGAGGCGGCGGTCGTCGAGCGCGCCGTCGAATCGGCGTGACGGCCGCCGCCGTCCCGGACGCCGACCCGCCGTCGGTTCACAGCCGCTCGCGGAGCGTGTCGGCGGTCGCGTCGCCCACGCCGTCGACGTCGGTGAGGTCGTCCCGGGAGGCGTCGCGGACGTTCTCGACCGAGCCGAACCGCCGGAGGAGGCGGCGGCGCGTCTCGGGGCCGACCCCCGGCACGTCGTCGAGGACCGTCCTGACCTCGTCGCGGACGGTCTGGTGGTAGGAGACGGCGAACCGGTGCGCCTCGTCGCGCACGCGCTGGAGCAGGTGGAGCTCGGGGGCGTCGTCGTCCCAGCGCCGGGTCCCGGTCGGAGTGACGACCAGCTCCTCCGCCTTCGCGAGGGCGACGACGGGCACGTCCCACCCGGTCTCCGCGAGCGCGTCGCGGGCGGCCCCGAGCTGCCCCTCGCCGCCGTCGATGAGGAGGAGGTCGGGGTCCGGGCGGTCGTCCTCGCCGGCGAGCGCGCGCTCAGCGCGCCACCGGACCAGCTCGCGCATGTTCGCGTAGTCGTCGTTGCGTTCGGTGAGCTTCTTCCGGCGGTAATCGGCCGTCTCCGCGCTCCCGTCGACGAAACACACGTCGGAGCCGACCACGGCGGTGCCCTGCGCGTGGCTCACGTCGAACCCCTCGACGCGCTCGGGGCGGGCGATCCCGAGCCGGTCGCCGAGCGCGCCCACGGGGTCGTCGCGGGCGCCGCGCTTCCGGGCGTTCTTCAGCGCGAGTTCGACGAGCTTCGCCTCGCGGCCGGCGCCCGGGACCCGGACCGCGACCCCCTCGCGCTCCAGCCAGTCGACAACGTCCCGGTCGGCGGGTCGTTCGGCGAGGAGGACCGCGTCCGGGAACTCCCGCTCGGCGTAGTACTGCGCGAGGAACGCGCTGAGTACGGCGGCGGGGGTGTTGGCGTCGGGGTCCGCCGGGGTCGCGTCGCCGCCGGAGGCCCCCGATTCGGCCGCGTCCGCCACCGCCGCCGCGTCCAGCTGGTGGCGGCTCCGGTCGACCAGTTGCCCGCGCTCGCTGTGGAGCCGGGCCACCCGAGCCGTGTCGCCCTCGACCGCGGCCGCCAGCACGTCGACGGTGCGGTCGTCGTTCCGGTCGCTGACGGCCTCGCCCCCCTCGCCGTGGAACGCCTCGACCGCTTCGAGGCGGTCGCGGAGGTTCGCCGCGCGCTCGAACTCGTTCGCCTCGGCCGCGGCCTCCATGCGGCGTCGGAGGGGGTCGGCGAGGACGCCCGTCTCGCCCTCGAAGAAGCGCCGCGCGGCGGCCACGTCCTCGGCGTACGCCTCCGGCGATATCTCGCCGGTACACGGCGCCGAACAGATGCCCATCTCGTAGTCGAGGCAGGGGCGGTCGCGCCCCTCGTACTTGTGGTCCGAACAGCCGCGCAGCCGGTACTCGTCGCGGACCGCCTTCACCACGGTCTCGACGCGGCCCACGTCTGTGAACGGGCCGTACGCGACCGCGCCCGCCTCGGGGTCGCGGGTCACCTCGATCCGGGGCACCTCGTGGTCCGAGAAGGCGACCAACGGGTACGACTTGTCGTCCTTCAGCCGGACGTTGTACCGCGGGCGCAGCCGCTTGATGAGGTTCGCCTCGAGCAGCAGCGCCTGCGTCTCCGTGTCGGTGACCGCGAACTCGACCCGGTCGGCGCGCTCGACCATCCCTCGGATCCGGCCCGAGCGCGGGTCCGCGTACGACCGCACCCGGTCGCGGAGGTCGAGCGCCTTCCCGACGTACAGCGTCGTCTCCCCCGCCCGGAACTGGTAGACGCCCGGCTCCGTCGGGAGGTCTCGGGCCCGCTCGCGCACCGCGCCGGCGTCCATCGGTCTCGGATCGCCGTAGCCGCCCGACGCCATTGAACGCTGCGGGGGCGAGCCGAAGCGAGGTCACGGTCCGTTCATGTCACTTCGCGAACTGGGTAGTTATCAAACCTGAGTCACGGGGAGAACCGTTTATGCCGATGCTTGGGGGAGAGGGAAACAGATATGACGGGAGTTCGAGGGCTGTTACGGCGCGTGCTCGGGCGGGGAGGTGACTCCCGGTCGGTCCCCGACGGGGGCGTCGTCGTCGGGGAGCCCGCGGGGACGGACGACGCGACGGTCCCGGCCGGCGAGTCCGGTGGCCCGAGCGACGAGGAGTACAGCGTCACCGAGGCGGACGGCGTGGACCGGACCAAGACCTTAGGGGGTGCCGGCTTCGCCGAGGTGTTCAACGCCACGGGCGTCCCGACGTTCATCCTCGACACCGAGGGGAACGTCGCCGAGTGGAACGAGTCGCTCGCGGCGCTCACCGGCGTCGACCGCGCGGACGCCCTCGGCCACGACTACGCCTCGGAGCTATTCTACCCCGACGGTCGGCGCGCCGACACACTCGCGGACAAGGTGCTCGACGCGCCCGAGGACGCGGACGAGGTGTACGATGTCGAGCGGTCCGGATCGGCACGGATCCGCTACCGCGACACGAGCACGATGGTCGACCGCCACGGCGAGGAGAAGCACATCGAGTTCACCGCGACCCCGATGTACGACGGCGACGAGTTGGTCGGCGTGACTGAGGTCGTCATCGACCGCACCGAGAACGTCAACGAGCGCGAGGCGACGGCGGAGCTGGTCGCCGAGATCCGCCAGACCGCCGAGGAGATCGGGGAGGGAAACCTAGAGGCCCGCGCCGTCTGCCGCGAGGAGTGCGAAATTCTCAACGAAGAGCTGTTGAGCGTCATCGGCGTCGTAAACCGGATGGCGGAGAACCTCCAGACCCTCTCCGAGAGCGTCCACGAGAAGGCGCGCGACCTCGACGGCACCGTCGAGGAGGCGAGCGCCGCGGCAGCCGACATCGCCGAGAACGTCGACGAGCAGAACGAGCTCTTAGAGGAGAGCGTCTCGGAGATGCAGTCGTTCTCCGCGGGGATGGAGGAGGTCGCGGCGACGGCTGACCAGGTCGACTCCGCCGCGGTCGCGGCCGCCGACGCCGCCGACGAGGGGTTAGACGCCAGCGAGGACGCCCGCGAGGCGACCGAGGACGTGGTGGAGATCGGCGACGAACTCGTCGAGAGCGTCGGCGCGCTCTCCGAGCGCATGGACGACATCGAGGAGGTCATCGAGGTCATCTCCGACGTGGCCGAGCAGACGAACCTGCTCGCCCTGAACGCCAACATCGAGGCCGCCCGCGCCGGCGAGGGCGGCGACGGCTTCGCGGTCGTCGCCGAGGAGGTGAAGAAGCTCGCCGACGAGACCCGCGGCTACACCGAGGAGATCACGGAGAGCCTCGACAAGCTCCAGGCGCAGTCCGCGGAGACCACGACCGCGGTCGAGCGCTCGCACGACCGGATCGAGGACGCGGGCACCGAGATCGAGACGGTCCTCGACTCGCTCGAAGAGATCGCTGACGCGGTCGACGAGGCGGCCGCGGGCGTCGCGGAGGTCGCGCGCACCACCGACGACCAGGCGGCGACCGTCGAGGAGCTCACCTCGTCGCTGGAGGCGGTCCGCGAGCGCTCCGACCGCACCGAGGAGGCGACCGAACGCATCGTCGACGCCACCGACGACCAAGAGGCGGCCGTCGACGAGCTGATCGCCCGCGTCGAACAGCTCGACGCCAGATAACTCCCCTACCGCCCCCAGTCCCGTCCGCTTTCGCTCCCCCGTTCTCTCGGCACCGCCGAACGTTTAACCCCGCTCAGCCCCCACAAAACGTATGTCCGTTACGCCGCCCGGGCCGCTCGGCGACCCCCTGTTCGGGAACGGTCGCCAGTTCGCTGACGACCCCTTCGGTTTCCTCCGCGCCTGCGCCGACAGCTACGGTGACGTGGTGCGGCTCGACCTCGGTCCCAGAGAGACGTACCTGCTCACGAACCCCGCCGACGTCGAGCGCGTGCTCGTCGCCGACGCCGAACGCTACCGGAAGCCCCAGTTCGGCGACGACGCGATGGACACGCTGCTCGGCGACGGTCTCCTCATGAGCGACGGCGACACGTGGCAGCGCCAGCGCACGCTCGCGAACCCCTCGTTCCACAACCGCCGGATCGGCGCGCTCGACGGGACGATGGTCGACCACACGGAGTCGCAGCTCGCGGACTGGGCCGACGGCGAGGTCGTCGACATCCAGCTCGAGGTCGCCCGCCTCACCGTGAAGATCATCGTCTCGGCGATGTTCGGCGCCGACATCACCGACGAGGAGGTGAAGACGGTCCAAGAGAACTTGGAGCCGCTCGGCGCGCGGTTCGAGCCCGACCCGCGGCGGTTCCTGATCCCGAACTGGGTGCCGACCCGCGAGAACCGCGAGTTCGACGCCGCGATCGACACCCTCGAATCCGTCATCGACGGGATCGTCGACCGCCGCCGGGGCACGGAGCGCGACCCGAGCGTCGACCCCGCCGGCGCGGAGGGCGTCGCGGTGCCCGGCCCGGCCGGGGACGGCGACGGCGACCTGCCGATGGACCTGCTCTCAGTCCTCCTACGCGCCCGCGACCGCGGCGAGCAGACCGACGAGAACCTCCGCGACGAGCTGGTGACGATGCTGCTCGCCGGCCACGACACGACCGCGCTCGCGCTGACGTACACGTTCTACCTGCTCTCGAATCACCCTGAGGCTCGTCGCGAGGTCGAGCGCGAGGCCGAGACGGCGACCGCCGACGGCCCGCCGACCGCGGCCGACGTCCGCGACATGGCGTACACCGAGCGCGTGCTCAACGAGTCGATGCGCCTCTACCCGCCCGTCTACACCCTGTTTCGCGAGCCGAAGCTCGACGTGAAACTGGGGGGGTACCGGATCCCGGAGGGGTCCGCGCTGATGGTGTCGCAGTGGGTGACCCACCGGTCCGAGCGGTGGTACGACGCCCCCGAGACGTTCGACCCCGACCGCTGGACGCCCAAGCGCCGGAGCGAGCGCCCCCGGTTCGCCTTCTTCCCCTTCGGCGGGGGCCCGCGCCACTGCATCGGGAAGGCGTTCTCGCTGCTGGAGGCGAAGATCATCCTCGCGGAGATCTGCTCGCAGTTCGAACTCGGCTACGAGGGACCGGACCTCTCCTTGCGCGGCTCGCTCACCATGCACCCGAGCCATCCGGTGCCGATGCGGATCCGCGAGCGGTAGATGTCCGCCCCCGCCGACGCGTACTGCGCCCGGTGCGGCGATCCGCTCTCGAGCGGTCTCGTTGCGACCGACCGCCGCGCCTGCTGTCTCAACGCCACCCCGATCGCGGGCGTCTGCCCGACCCACGGGCCGGTGGGGCCGCACCACGCGGTCGAGGAACCGGACGCGGTCGACGACGCGTAACCTCCGGTTCGCCCTACAGATCGACCGTCGCCGCGACCTCCCGGTACTCCGGGTCCCACGCGTCGAGCGCATGGACGCGCCACCGGACCGGGTCGAACTCGGTCTCGACGAGGTCGGCGACCGCGCCCGGTTCCGGGTCGCCGCCCCGCGCCAGCGTCACGTGCGGGACGTACGCGTCGCCCTCGATTCCCTCCACCGTCCCGAACGCCGCACAGAGCCTGCGGTGAAGCCGAACGAGCCCGTCGCTCTCGACCGTCAGATACACGATCGGCCGCGACCCCGACCGCGGCGCGTCGAAGACGTCGCTCCCGGTCACGGCGACCTCGAACGGGTCGGCGGGCGCGAGCGGTCGACGAAGGCGTTCGCGCAGCCGGTCGAGGGCCTCCTGACGAGGCGGGACGGGTCGGTCCCCTCCACGTTCCTCGCCCCCCTCGCCCTCTCCGCGTTCATCGCCCCCGTCGCGCTCTCCGCGTCGCACGTTCTCGACGCCGAAGCGCTTACAGACGAGGGTGTGACGCTCGCGGACGCGATCGAACCCCGTCAGTTTCGGGTGGAGATCGCCGGCGAGGCGGTCGATCGCGGGCGGGAGCGGGACGTTGAGGCTGAACACGTCGGCGTCCGCCTCAGATCCGATCGGTGAGGTGTAAGGCGATCACGACGACGAGCGCGATCCCGATCAGCGTCGGGAGGGCGTCGAGCAGCCAGAAGGCGACCTCGAGGACGGCCCCGACGATCTCTAGGAGAAGCCACACGACGACGAGCAGCAGCACGATCTTCAGGAGGTCGTCGGTGTCGATCTCGGCGCGGTTCATGGCCGGACGGGGGTGCGGCAGCGATAAAAAGACGGTGGTAAAACCGGGCGCTCGCTACGCGATCTTCTCGTACTGCTCGGAGAGCTTCTCGGCGGCCTCGTCGAGCAGTTCGGCCTCGTACTCGTCGAGGTCCCACTCGACGACCTCCTCGACGCCGTTCGCGCCGAGCTTCGCGGGGACGCCGAGCGCGGTGTCGTCGTAGCCGTACTCGCCGTCGAGCACGACCGAACAGGGGAGCACCTCGCCGGTGTCGTTGAGGATGGCCTCGACGGTGTGGGCGACGCCGGTGGCGGGTCCCCACTGCGTCGCGCCCTTCCGGCTGATCACGTCCATCGCGGACTCCTGGAGGTCCGCGAGGATCTGCTCTTTCTCGTCGGCGTCGAACGACGGGTCGCGGCCGTCGACGCGCACCTTCGAGAAGACGGGCGCCTGCGCGTCGCCGTGTTCGCCGAGGATCGTCGCCTCGACGTTCTGGACGGGCGCGTCGAAGCGCTCGGAGAGGACGTAGCGGAAGCGCGCGGAGTCGAGCCGGCCGCCGAAGCCGACCACCTTGTGGCGGTCGCGGTCGCCCGCCTCGTAGAGGTGGCGGTTGAGCAGATCGACCGGGTTCGAGGTGGTGACGGTGACGAAGTCGTCGTTGTGCTCGGCGATCGAGGACCCGATGTCCTCTATGATCGGCGCGTTGTCGCCGGCGAGGTCGATCCGGGTCTGCCCCTCCTTGCGCGGGATGCCCGCCGTGATGACGACCACGTCCGAGCCGGCGGTGTCCTCGTACTCGCCCTGCCGGACGGTCGTGTTCGAGTCGTACGCGACGCCGTGGTTCGCGTCGGCGGCCTGTCCGATCGTCGTCTCGCGCTGGTCCGGAATGTCGACGAAGACGAGCTCGTCGACCACGTCGCGTAACGCGAGGTTGTAGCCGGCCGCGGCTCCGACGGTCCCCGCCGCACCGATAACGCTGACCTTTGTCATACCGTGTAGATTCGCGACCGGCCGGTGAGTAAACGTTTCGGAACCCCGCTAACGTTCGTGACCGTCGTCGCGAAACCCCTAACTCCCGCGGCGTCGAAGCGTCGCCTCGTGCCGACGTTCCGCTACCCGTGCCCCGGCTGTCGGACGACGAACAGCCTTCACGACGCCGACTGTGAGTTCGAGGGCGTGAGCTGGCCGACCGTCGAGAAGGCGTACACCGACCTCCTGTCGGTGCTGTCCGCGGAGCCCGACGGCCTCCCGGAAGCGGCGCTGCGGGACGCGGTCCCGGCGGAGTGGGGCGGGCTCCACAAGGCCGCGCTCGGCGCGCTCCGCCGCGACCAGCGCGTCGTCGAGGACGGCGACCGGCTCCGCCTGCTCACCGCCGCGGAGTTCAAGGAACGCGTCTCGGAGCCGACTCGCGACCCGATGCGCACCGTCTACGAGCACGGCTCGGTCCCGGGCTGTCACGACAACGCGGTGTTCGCGATGGTGGCGTGGTACGAGATGGTCGGGCTCTCGTGGCCCGAGACCCGCGAGAACGTGATCGAGTGGCTCCGCGAGTCGGGCGCGTGGGACCGCGGCGGCTTCGAGGAGTCGACGCCCGGCGAGCTCGTCGACGCCAAGCGCCACGTGTACGACGAGGGGTACGGCTGGAAGGAGAAGGGACAGGCCGCGAAGCGCGTCATCGAGCGGCATCTGTAGCGCCGGTTCGTCCGGAGCGCGGACCGGACGGACCGCCGCCCCACGACAGCTTTACCCCCGCCGTCGCCGTCGTACCCGACGAATGGCCCTCGACCTCGTTCCCGCGTGGCCCGCCGTCGGCTCCCTCGCGGGCGGGGCGGGGGCGCTCGCGCTCGCGTGGGCGATCCGCGAACACCGCGGCCGCCCCGGCGTCGACTGGTTCCTCGGCGTGTTCGCCGCGCAGGCGACGTGGTGTCTCTCCTACGGCGTCGGCCTGCTGGTCTCCGAACCGGCGATCCGAGCCGCGCTGGAGGCGACGATGTGGCTGGGCGTGATCTGGACAGGGATCGCCTTCCTCGGGTTCGCACTGGAGTACACGGGCCGGAGCGACGTGGTCCGGAGCCGCCTGTTCGCGGCGGTCGTTGGGTTCGGCGCACTCTCGTCCGCGCTCGTCGTCACGAACTCGCTCCACGGTGTCTTCTGGACCGACTTCGCGCGCGACCCCGTCTTCGGCGTCGAGACCGTCTCGTACGCGTTCGGGCCGTGGGCGTACCTGACGGTCGCCGCGGAGACGGTCCTCGTCGCCAGCGCCGTGTTCCTCCTCGTCGACACGCTGCTCAGCTACGGGCCGCTGTACCGCCGCGAGAGCGCCGCGGTCGCGCTGAGCTCGCTGCCGCCCGGGTTCGCGCTGGTCGCGTGGGCGCTGGCGCTCGGCCCGGTGCCCCAACTCCAACTCGCGCCGGTGATGTTCGTCCCGCACCTGCTCCTCGACGCGTACGCGTTCGACCGCGCGGAGATGTTCGACCGGAACCCGACCACCAGCCGCGCCGCGGAGCGCACCGCGATCGACGACCTCCGCGACCCCATCGTGGCGCTGGCGCTCGACCGCCGCATCGTCCGGATCAACCCCGCGGCCGAAACGGTGCTCGGCGTCGACGCCCAGACCGCCCGCGACCGCCCGCTCGCCGATTTCCTCGATCTCCCGGTCCGCATCGGCGACGCGGGCGAGGGCGAACCGGACGGCGGCGAGTCCGGCCCGGACGACGAAGCGGGCGGTTCCCGCGAGACGGTCGAGATCGACGCCGGCGACGGCGCCCGCAGCCGCACGTACGCGGTGTCGGTCTCCCGGCTCACCGACCCCAACGGTACCCACGTCGGGTACACTCTCGTCCTCTCGGACGTCACCGACCGCGAGCGCCGACGCCAGCAGCTGGAGGTGCTCAACCGCATCCTGCGTCACAACCTCCGCAACGACGCGGGCGTCGTCCGCGGGTACGGCGAGATCCTCCGCGATCGCGTCGACGACTCGGAACTCGTTCAGATGGCCGACGCGGTCGAGCGTCGCGCGGGCGCGCTGGCCGCGCTCGGCGAGAAGGCCGGGACCGTCGAGCGGCTGCTCGAAGATCGGGACCCCGAGCCGACGGACGTGCGCGACCTCGTGACATCGGCCGTCGCGGACGCCCGTGGCCGCGACGACGCGGCGATCGAGCTCGTGGTCGACGGCGAGCCGACGACCGCCGACGGCGGGGCGGCGACTTCCGTCGGCGAGCGGACGACCGGAGACGCCGACGCCGACGAGTGGGTCACGCGGGTCCGGCTCGACGCGCTCCGCGCGGTCGTCGAGAACACGGTGGAGAACGCGCTCGATCACCACGACGGTCAGGGAACAGAACGCGATGACGGCGGGGCGTGGGTGCGGGTCGCGCTCCGTCGAGAGGAGCGCGGAGGCGACGGCGGCCACGAGGGCGAGGGCGACGCGCGGTTCGTGCTCACCGTCGCGGACGACGGGCCCGGGATCCCCGAGCACGAAGTCGAGGCGGTCGAGTCGGGGCGGGAGACCGCCCTCGAACACGGCTCCGGGCTGGGCCTGTGGGTCGTCGCGTGGGGCGCCGCCGCGGTCGGCGCCGACGTCGAGTACGCCGACCGGGAGCCGCGGGGGACGCGGGTGACGGTGTCGGTTCCGGTCGTGGACGATCTATAAGACGTGTGACTCGCCGTACGCCTGTGCCTTCAGACGATCGTAGCGCTCTCCCGAGTCGAGTACCCACTTACACTCGAATCCGGGCGGTGGGGTGCCAGTCGAGGAACGAGCGAGTCTCTTCGACCCCGAAGCGGATCGTTTCGCGGCCGTACGACGGTGAGAGGCCAATCTCCTCGAATAGATTCAAAAAGAACTCCTGACGGTCGTCTCGGTGTCGTATCCGTATTGCTGCTCTCGGTTCGCCGTACTCCTGAACATCGAGACACCCGTCACAGACGTACCACATCTTGGCGATCCGTGGCGTCAGCGATAGACTCTCTGGGAACCGCTTCTCGCCGGATCGGTACCACCGACGAAGTGACCGCATGAACGGGTGGGATCGCGATATGACGGTATACCTATCGTGATAGTTCTCAGCCCTCGCATTTGGACTGAACCCCGATTCACGGTTACTATGTGCCAGCTCCGCTGCCGTCTTTTTTTAATCGGACACCGGTCTCAACACCCCCATCTCGTGGTCGAACCACTCCAAGGATTGCTTGTTAACCATCGAGAGACGGAACAGGCCGTGAGCACCGTCGTTCGTCTTTGGGACGGCCCCGTCACCCATGAAACAGCCGACGAGGATCTCGCGAAGGTACGTGGGTGTTTCGAGGTAGTAACAGCTTCCGCGTGCCCAGTGACTACCGACCCGCTTGAACGACTCTCCGCATCCTGGACACGCTTCCCTCGGTAATTTACTCGCTCTGAATCCTCGGTGCAAGCATATACGTTGCCTGTCCGAGCCCCTCGGCGAAGCCGTAGTGGAGCTTGACGGGGAACTCCTCGCCGAGCTCGACGGTGACCTCGGCGTCGGAGGGGATCGCCTTGTTCATGTCCTTGAGGTAGTCGAGGCTGAACAGCGAGTCAGCGGGGCCGGCGGTGAGCGCGATGAGGTCCTCGCGGTCGAGCTTGAGGTTCACGTCGTCGGTGTCGCCCTCGGCCTCGATGAAGAACGCCTCGTCGCCCTCGTCGACGCGGAGGCGGATGTGGTCGGAGACCATGTCGGCGGCCTTGATCCCGCGGTCGAGCTGGGCGCCCTCGACGACGATCTCGGAGGCGAGATCGAGGTCCGGGATGTCCGGCTCCTGGCGGATCGAGTCGGGGTCGATGAGCGCGAGGGTGTACGAGAGGCCGTCGATCTCGATGTGGAGCTTGCGGGTCTCCTCGTCGAGTTCGAGGTGGATCAGGTCGCCCGAGTTGGCCATGCCGGCGATGTCCTCCAGGCGGGCGAGGTTGACGCCGATGACGCCGCCGTCGGCGTCGTAGGACTCGAACGCGGCCGCCTCCAGCGTGAGGTCGACCATGCCGACGTTGGCGGGGTCGACGGCCCGGATGGAGAGCTCCTCCTCGTTCAGGCGGATCTTACACTCGTCGACCAACACGCTCACCGAATCGAGCGCGTCCTGAAACGTCGACGCGCCCACGATGGCCTTGAACATATACGTTCGGCTAGGGCGGTATCCCCTAAAAAGACACCCGATCGGGTCGGCACGGAAACGCTCAAACCGACCGGATGAGCCGGGCGACGACGACCCCGAGCGTCACCACGGCTCGCAGCGGGCGGAGCCGTTCGAGCCGGTATTCGAGGGTCTCCGCCTCGTCGGCGTCCCGGCCTCTCGCCTCCGCGTCCGCGCCGTCGTCCGCCGGATCGCGCGTGAGGTCGCGGGGCTCCTCGCTACCGGGGCCGCGGGGCGCTCCGTCGCCGGGGTCGGGCGGCTCGGATCGGCCCGTCCGTCGGGGCGCCGTCGGCCGGCTCCGCGAGCGGTGTCGGGTTCACGTCGGTGCGCTCGGGCGCTGGCAGTGGCTCGTCGACCGTGTGTGGCCTGCGCCGCGCCAGGCGGTACACGACGGTACGAGGGTAATTCATGAGTAGACGAGCCGAACGCAAGACGGAACTGAAACTCGTCCGCGCGGGATCGGGCTCCCGGACCGATCGCGCCGGTCGTCGCGCGCGGCCCTCAGACGAGCGGCTCGACGAGGTCGCGCCCCTCGGCGAGCAGGTCGTCGACGGCCTCGTCGGAGTCGGCCTCGGCGTACACCCGGAGCTTCGGCTCGGTGCCCGAGGGGCGGACGAGCAGCCACGAGCCGCTCTCTAAGAGGAGCTTGAACCCGTCGAGCGTGACGACCTTCGCTACGGGGGACCCGCCGACTGCCTCCGGGATGTGGTCCTCCAGCTCGTCGAGGACCGCTTCCTTCCGGTCGTCCGGGCAGTCGAGCGACACTTTTCCGGCCGCGATGTGGCCGTGCTCGTCGAGCAGGCGGTCGACGCGCGCGTCGAACGGCTCGGCGGCGTGGGTCGCGGCCGCGAGCAGCCCCATCAGCACGCCGTCCTTCTCCCGGACGTGACCGCGGAGGGTGAACCCGCCGGACTCCTCGCCGCCGAACAGCGCGTCGTGCTCACCCATCGCCTCGGCGACCCACTTGAAGCCGACCGGGGTCTCGTACACCGCCTCGCCGTGCGCCTCGGCGATGCGGTCGACGAGGAACGTCGTCGAGACGGTGCGGACCGCGGGCCCGGAGTCGGTCTCCAAGAGCCGGTCGTAGCAGGCGGCGTAGAAGAGGTTCGCGTCGAGGACGCCGCGCTCGGGCGTGACGACCGCGATCCGGTCGGCGTCGCCGTCGTTGGCGATCCCCAGATCCACGTCGCTCTCGGGGTCGGTGACGCGCTCGGCCAGTTCTCCGAGGTGTTGGGCCGACGGCTCGGGGGAGTCGCCGCCGAAGGTCACGTCGCGCTCGCAGCGCAGGCGCTCCACCTCCGCGCCGGCCGACTCGAGGAGCGCGTCCGTGACGCCGCGCCCGCTCCCGTGCATCGCGTCGTACGCGACCGTGAGCCCGTCGAGGTCGACGCCGTCCCCGTCTCCGGCGACGCGGCCGACGACCTCGCGGGCCGCGTCGGCGTGTTCGCTCACGAGGTCGACCCGAGAGATGTCGCCGCGCTCGGCTTCGGGGAGCAGGTCGGGCTCGGCGAGCCGGTCGACGACATCCTCGGTCACGTCCGGCAGCGCCGGCGCGCCGTCGTGCGGGATGAACTTCACGCCGTTGTACTCGGGCGGGTTGTGCGAGGCGGTGATCATACACGCGCCGGCCAGTCCGCGGTCGACGATAGCGTGGGCGATCACCGGCGTCGGCGCGTCGCGCTCGGGGAGGATCACGTCGAAGCCGTTGCCCGCGAACACCTCCGCGAGGCTCTCGGCGAACCCCTCCGAGGTCTCGCGGGCGTCGTACCCCACCGCGACCGGTTCGTCGTGCCCCGCCGCGTCGAGGTGGTCGGCGATCGCCTGTCCCACGATCCGCACGCGCTCGTCGGTGAACGTGTCGAGTGTCGCGCGCCACCCGTCCGTGCCGAAGGCTATCTGGTCCATGTCGGCCACGTCGGCGGCGGGGACAATAATGCCCCGTGTCGGCCGCGAAGGTTGCGCGAGCGGATCGCCCGCGGCTATTGATAAATAAACCGCGGCGGCGCGTGCCTCCGAACGCCCGCAGGGCGTGAGGAGCACGCGCGAGGGAGTCGGACCGGCGCGATAATGAGTATGAAAACTTTTGTTAGTTAAGCTTGATAGAAGAGTAATGGAGCGCTCACGTCGAAAAGAGATTGAGCATCACTTGACTGAGGAAGAAATCGATGAACTGCTACGTGAGGCCGAAGACG
>NZ_SGTX01000027.1:0-24615 GCF_005435025.1 Halorubrum sp. CGM4_25_10-8A
TTCTCGTCCTGACCGGCCCCTTCCCCGTCCCGCCCCGCGCTCTCTGACCGTCGTCTCCCCACATTCCCGGCGATTCCGGACGTCGGTGATCGTTCGTCTCGTTTTATTCGTAGTATAACAACTGAACCGGACGATTCGGCGATTCGGGCGACCCTTGTCGAAGAAGATACTGTTATCCGGCTTCCTCCGCTACGGAGTCGCATGTTTACCGATCGCTCCCGCCGACCGACCCGGAATTCCGGCGTCGGCTCGGCACCCGCCGTCCCGCTCGCCCGCCGCCGACCGCTCGCCGGAGACCGACCCTCTCGGACCCGCGACGGGGTAGCCGCATGCGCGTAGTCGCGAAGTTCGGGGGAACGAGCCTCGGCAGCGGCGACCGGATCGAGCGCGCGGCCGACTCGGTCGCGAGCGCGGTCGCGGCCGGCCACGAGATAGCGGTCGTCGCGAGCGCGATGGGGTCGACCACCGACGACCTCCTCGACGACATCACCTTCGAGACGGACGACGCCGACCGCGCGGAGATCGTCTCGATGGGCGAACGCACCAGCGTCCGCATGCTGAAGGCCGCGCTGTCCGTCCGCGACGTCGACGCCGTCTTCCTCGAACCCGGCCACCCGGATTGGCCGGTCGTCACCAACGAACTCGGCGAGGTCGACGTGGCGGAGACGAAGCGGCGGGCGGAGGAGATCGCGGCCGATATGGACGGCGTCGTCCCGATCATCACCGGGTTCCTCGCCGAGGACCACGAGGGCAACGTCACCACGCTCGGGCGCGGCGGCTCGGACACCACCGCCGTCATGCTCGGCAACTACATAGACGCCGACGAGGTCGTGATCGTCACCGACGTGGAGGGCGTGATGACCGGCGACCCCCGCGTCGTCGAGGGCGCGCGCAACGTGGGCGAGATCACCGTCGACGAGCTGCGCAACCTCTCTTTCCGCGGCGCCGAGGTCGTCGCGCCGTCTGCGCTCTCGTACAAGGACGAGGGGCTCGCGGTTCGGGTCGTCCACTACCAGCACGGTGACCTGCTCCGCGGCGGCACGCGGATCGAAGGCGAGTTCGAGAGCCTGATCGACATGCGCGAGGAGCCGCTCGCGTGTCTCACCATCGCGGGGCGAGCCATCCGCAACCGCCCGGGGATCCTCTCGGAGCTGTCGAACGCGCTGCGCGCCGAGGAGGTCAACATCGACGCGGTCGCGTCCGGCATGGACTCGGTCACCTTCTACGTCGACGTCGACATCGCCGAGACCGCCGAGGCGCTGCTCCACGAGGCGGTCGTCACCGACGAGGCGCTCTCCTCCGTCACCGTCGCCAACCCCATCGCCGTGATCCGCGTCACGGGCGGCGAGCTCCCCAACCAGTCGGGGGTCATTCAGGACATCATCGCGCCCATCGCGGACGCTGGAATCAACATCATCGACCTGATCACGAGCGCCACCTCCGTCGCGGTGTTCGTCGACTGGGACGACCGAGAGGAGGCCCTCGAAATCGTCCAAGAGCGCTTTGACTAAGCCTCGCGGGGATCGACGACCGCGACTCTGACCGGATCGGTGGCTCCGACCCTGACCGGATCGACGACCGCAACCCTGACCGGATGGGCGGCTGCGATCCTGATCGGATCGGCGACCGCGACCCTGACCGGATGGGCGGCCGCGGCCCTGACCGGACGACAAACCCCCAAGCGTCCGCCTCAGCCGCTTTCCGCCGGATCGAACCAGTACCTCGTCGTCGCCGTGCCGTCGATCCGCGGCCCGGATCCCGCCGCCTCGAAGCCGAACGCCTCGACCACTTCCGGACCGACCCCGTCGGCGGGGACGATGACTTCGACCGACATTCCCTCTCGTTTCGCGAAGCCGACCGGCTCTTCGAACAGCCGCTCGACCGCGGCCGCGGTGCCCTCGAAGTTCGTCACGTGAACCGTCCCGTCACGCACGTCGAACGCGACGAATCCGGCGACCGCGTCGACCGGGGTGTCGTCACCGCCGTCACCGTCGCCGCTCGGCTCCGACGGCGAGGGCGCTCCCCCCGATTCCGACCCGGCGTCGTCTGTCACCGCGACGCGAACCGACCGGTCGTGGATCATGTTCCGAGCGACGCCGCGGGGTCGGCCCGTCATCGACCCGACGGCCGCGGCGTCGGCCTCGACCGCGTCACGAACTCGCATACGTCAGTACTCTCGGCCGACGGCATAAAATCGCCGCACGGTTGGCGTCGACCGGATGATTTTAACGACGGGCGGACGGATTGTCTCGCATGTCCAAATCGACCCAGATCGTGGTTGGCACGGTCGGCGTCTCGGCCGTCCTCTCGGTGCTCATCATCCTCTCGTACGTCCTCGGCTGATGTTCTCGCCCCGGGCGCTCGACGACGATATTGAAGCGGTCCGCGATCACTACGCACCGGGATCGCCGGTCCTCGACGTCGAGTCCGACTTCGAGACCCTCCCGCCGGCCGCCGCGGAGGACCTCGGCCTCTTTGTCGACGCGCTCGACCCCGCGTCGTACCCCGCCGAGTGGCTTCCCGAGGCGGTCCCGGACCTGCTCGGCAAGCACGCTGGCCCGGCGTTCACCGTCGGACTCCCCGGCGACGGGACCGTCGTCCGGACCGCACAGACCGATCCGCCCGCGGTCCTCGTCAAGCGACGTGCGGAGGGGACGCCCGAAGACTTCCTTGCCTTCCTCGTCGCCGAGCGGCTAGTCCAGATCGACTGCGACCCGGCTCCGGGCGCAGTGAGCGGCGGAGACTCGACCGGGCTCCCCGAGACGTTCCTCCCCTTCTTCGGCGAGCGCTACCGCGACCTCGACGCGGCGATCCGCCGCCCCGACCCGGAGACGGGCGCGTCGACGACGGGATTCGGACCGACGGACGTGTTCCAGGTCGCGAACGCGCTGTTCGACGCGTGGGTCGGCCTCCACACCCGCGACACGTTCGCGTCGTGGGAGTCGGAGCACCCCCGGCTGTACGACGCGTGGGTCGACGCCGGCAAGCGGCTCTCCGGCCGGCTCGGTGAGCTCTCCGGCGAGGTCGCGCGCGGCGACACGGAGTTCCCGAGCGCGACGGAGTACGCCTGCTCGGCGGTCAAACACGACCTCGACCTCCCGGCGCCGTACGCCGCCCTCGACACGACCGCCTACCGGGACCGCGGGGCCGCCTACGCCGTGGCGTGGACAGAGAAGACGTTCGCGGCGCTCCTCGACGAGAGCTGACGCTTCCTCGCGGCGGCAGACCGCCGCTCAGACGTCTACGACGACGTTCCCGTCCCCGTCGAGGTCGATGACGCCGTCGAACAGGTCGCGGAACCGGTCGAGCGTCGCGACCTCGTGGACCTCTTCGGAGAGGTGGAAGATACCGACCGCGTCGTGCTCGTCGAGGAGGTCAAGGATCTCGCTCGCGGCGTCGTACACCGCGTCGTCGTCGGCGTAGTAGGCCATCTCGGTGAGCGAGTCGACCGAGACGCGCCGCTTCCCCTCGTTCTCGGTGAGGAACCGCTCGACGCGGTCGACGACGCCGTCGAGGTCGTCCGGCGCGGAGACGTAGTAGACGTCGTCGGCGGTCCGTCGCGAGTAGCCGCGCTCGACGGAGAGCGTGTCGAGGATCGTCGCCTTCGTCTCATCGACGTCGTAGTACTCCAGTTTCTGTTCGACCTCGCGGGCGGTCGTCCGGGTCGAGACGACGAGGAACGCGTCGGTGTCGGTCTTCAGGAAATCGGTGTCGATCCGGTCCGTCTCGCCGATGCTCGGGTGGACGAGCAGGAGTCCCGTGCCACCCGGTATCGCTTCCGGTCCGTTCTCGATCGCGAGCGAGTAGTCCATGGGATCGGCAATCACGCGACCGACTTAACGGTGCGGTCGACGGGCTAATAATTAAGTCAAATAGAATACACCTGTGGTTGAGCGAATGAGCGATACGTCTTCTGGGACATACGACGCTGTCATCGTCGGCGGATTCTCCGGCGTCGTCACCACGATACTCGCCGTCCGTGAACTCCAGAACGTTGATCTGTAAGTCGACCCGCTGGATCCGGACGGGTTGGGTGGCCTCAGCATCACCGGATACTTTTCGATTCGCACTACGCTCACGTTCTCGACGGGGTCGCTACTTTTCCCCCCGCGTTCATTTTCGTCCGGGCAAACGCCCCCTCGCGGTTGGTCTCTGTGATCGCCGCCGGTTTCGTCGGAACGATTCTCGTTTCGTTCCTCTACCCGACTCGACTGACCAATAGAAGGCCCAACAGCACAGCGACTCAAGATTGGAGGAACTCCGAAAAGAGCATCCGACAGGCGAAACTGGCGCCCTCAGCTACTCGAAAATCGAATCCAGTGACGAAAACACGGAATTACTGAATCGAATGGAACTAGACAGAGTCCGTCGGGAGTAGCAGGACTACCAAAATCTACGGCTCTATCCGTTTCAACTGAGTAGCCTCCTAAAACTGATCTCGTCGCTCGTTCTCCCGATCCTGTTCCTCGTAATTGATTCGTACGTACTCTGCGTCTCCACCGCATTCGCCCCCTTCGTTTCATCTGGAGATCGCCGTCACGGACCGATGAGTTGTGACAAGTCTCGATCCTGCGTTCAAACGCGTCGGTCGGTTTTTTTGCCCCGCCCGTCGTCGGTGCGTTCGATGCCCGGGCACGACTCCGCGCGCGACATCTACCGGCAGGCGGTCCCGGTTATAACCGTCAGCCTGATCGCCGGGCTGTTCGCGGGGACGATACTCGCCTCCGACGCCATGCGCGCGAACATCGCGGAGGTCCCCGGGCTCCTCCTGTTGCTCCCGGCGTTCCTCGCCACCCGCGGGGGAGTGTACGGCTCGCTCGGCGCCCGGCTCTCGACCGGGCTCCACCAGGGGATCATCGAACCGCGGTTTCAACCCGACCGGCGACTCACGAACGCGGTCGTTGCCTCCTTCCTGAACGGAATGACCGTCTCCGTGTTCATCGCGGTCGTCACCTACGCGACGCTCGTCTTGTTCGGTGACGGCGGGAGCCTCTTCCAGCTGGTCGGCGTGATGGTCGTCGCCGGCTTCCTCTCGGCGGTGCTGATGATCACGGTGCTCATCGCGGTCATCTTCCTCGGCTACCGCCGCGGGCTCGACCCAGACAACGTCATCGGACCGGTGGTCACCACGCTCGGCGACGTGTTCGGGGTGTTCTTCCTCTTGGTCGGCGTCGCCGCCGTGGGGGCGCTGTCGTGACCGACCCCGAGTCCACCGCGGTCGACGAGTGGTCGGTCCGACGGATCGTCCGGACGATGATCCCCCTGCTCGCCGCGCTGTCGGTGCTTCAGCTCGTCTCGGGGACCGTACTGGAGACGTACGAGGCGGTACTGCTCAGGTACCCGGCCCTGCTAGTCCTCGTTCCCGTCCAGATCGGGACGGCCGGCAACCTCGCGTCGATCACCTGCTCGCGGCTCACGACCCAGCTGTACCTCGGGACCTACGAGCTCAGCCCGTCGAACCCGGCCCTCCGGGCGAACGCGGGCGCGGTGTTCGGGCTCGCGGCGACCGTCTTCGGCGCCGTGGGAGTCGCCGCGTGGGCGATCGGGCTCGCGCTCGGCGGGTCGCTCGCGCTCGGCCGGGTGCTGCTGATCTCGTTGGTCTCCGGGCTGTGCCTCGCGGTCCTCGTCGTCCTCGCCAGCGTCGCCGCCGTCGAGGTGTCCTACCGCGTCGGGCTCAATCCGGACGACACGACGATCCCCGTGGTGACGAACCTCTGTGACATCGCCGGCGTGCTGATCCTCTTCGCGGTCGTCTCGGTCGTGCTGTGAGGCCGGAGCGAGCGGCACAGCGCGACCGCGGCGCCGTGACCGCGACAGCGCGCCACGCCCCTCTCAGAACACGCTGTCGGCGGTCGCCGCGCCGACGACGCTGAACATCGCGCCGACGGCGACGGCCTTCGCCGTCGTCGCCACCACCGCGCCGTCGCCGATCCCACCCTCGACGAGGAACGTCTGCGGGGCGTCGAAGATCAGCGCGAGCAGGAGCACGGACCCGAACGCCACCGTCATCAGCGAGACGAAGCGGGTCGGGATCCCGACGAAGTCCGGCTCCTCGTCGACGTCGCGTCCGGTGTCGGCCCGGTACAGCGCGGCGTA
The DNA here is from genome assembly GCF_005435025.1 of Halorubrum sp. CGM4_25_10-8A. Classification (NCBI taxonomy): domain Archaea; kingdom Methanobacteriati; phylum Methanobacteriota; class Halobacteria; order Halobacteriales; family Haloferacaceae; genus Halorubrum; species Halorubrum sp. CGM4_25_10-8A. The sequence continues at coordinate 6,097 of NZ_SGTX01000027.1, forward strand.
CCCGATCAGTCCGACGAGCGCGGCGGTCACACCGGCTTGGACCCAGTTCATCCCCGCGGCGAGCTCCCAGACCTCCGCGGTGACGACGAACGGCCCCGCGAGCAGGAAGCCGCCGACCGACTGCTGGGCGATGTCGGCCACCCGGAAGTTCGGTCGGCGGAGCGCTCGCGGTCGCTTCATACCCACCGGCGGGAGCGGAGCCGGTAAAACACCGCCGTTTTTCACCGCTCTCCCCGTTCGGCCGGTATGAGCGTCCGCGAGGAGTTCGACGAGTGGGCGGCGAGCGGGAAGGACCGCGGGATGGAGGACCGCCACTGGCACACCGCGAAACACGTGTTGGCCCGCATGCCGGCCGAGGCGGGCGACGCCGTCCTCGATCTGGGGACCGGCTCCGGCTACGCGCTCCGCGCGCTCCGCGAGCGGGGGATCGACCGCGGCTACGGCCTCGACGGCGCCCCGGAGATGGCCAGCAACGCCCGCGAGTACACCGACGACGACGCGGTCGGCTTCCTCGTCGGCGACTTCGACGAACTCCCCTTCGCCGACGACTCCTTCGACCACGTCTTCTCGATGGAGGCGTTCTACTACGCGGCCGACCCGGTCCACACCCTCGAAGAGGTCCGGCGCGTGCTGAAGCCCGGCGGTACGTTCTACTGCGCGGTCAACTACTTCGCGGAGAGCGAGACCACCCACGCGTGGCAGGAGAACATCTCGGTCGACATGACGCTGTGGTCGCGCGAGGAGTACCGCGAGGCGTTCCGCGAGGCCGGGCTGTACGTCGCCGAGCAGGACGCGATTCCCGACCGCGAGACCGAGATTCCCGACGCCTCCGCGTTCCCGACCGAGGGGTACGAGACGCGCGAGGCGATGATCGATCGGTATCGGACCTGGGGGACGCTGCTGACCGTCGGCGTGGCTCCCTGACTCGGTCCGTCGGGATTCGACCTCCCGTGGCGGCCGGTGCGAGACGAACAGTTGATCTCCCAACCGTTTTACCGAGTCCCACAGTCGTCTCCCTCAATGGACGTCCGCCGTGCCCTCCTCGGCCGTCCCGACGGTCGCTTCCGTATCGCCGGCACCGTCGGTCTCGTGTTCGTCTTTGCGTTCGTCCTCTACGCCGCCTACTGGCGGTCGAACGCGGCGTACGGTGCGAGTACGGAGGTGACCACCCAACTCGGTGCCATCCGCGCGGTCGCCCCGGAGATCAGCGACATCGGTCACTCGCGTGCCACCGCCGTCCTCTACCTGCCCGCCGCGGCGATCGCTATCCTCGTTCAGTATCACGGTGGTGCCGCCATCTACACGCTCGCAGCGGGGCCCGCCATCCCGGTCGCGTCGGCTCTCGCGCGTGCGGCGTTCAGCCCCTTGCCGGACGTACTGGAGATGGAGGTCCTCGGCGTCACGCTTCCGACTCACCTCCGGCTCGGCCTCGCGGTCGGCGCCTTCGCCGTCGTCGTCGGTTCTGCCCTCCGTCGATTGAGTCCCCCGAGCGAGCGTTCAGCGTCGGAACGCTTCTTCGGCTCGTCGGGGGAGCGGCACAGAGCGGTTGTCGTCATCGCTGTCGCCGCCGTTCTCTCGGTCCCGTCCACGTTCTGGTTATATGCCTCCTATCCGACCTACCAGCCGTTCGGGTACGCCGTGTCCGGGGCTCCGATCGCGGCGCTCGTCTACTGGTACCGGGGCGGGATCGCACTCGCGTGGCTCGGTGACGCCGCGGCCGTCTTGGGACACGCAACCGCGCTCGCGTTTATCGCCGATTCGCCCGACTACGTCCTCGATCCGGCCTTCTTCGTTCCCGCGCTCGCCGTTGCGACCGCGCTCGGGTCGCTCGGCGCGGGCGTCGCCGTCGGCTTTCGAGGACTGTACGTGGTCGTCAGCCGCCGGGACGCTGTAGGGTCGGGATCGCACGGGGGGTAGGTCGCGAGACGGCGCCCTTGGTCTGCCCCCGGCCGCCAGCGACTCGCGCGCGCAGCTCGCGGCCTTCGCTTCGCTCCGGCCGCTCACCGACACGCGCCGCCGCGCGTTCTTCCGCTATGTTCGGCCCGTTCCGACGGTTTAAATCGAGGCGGGCCCAGACTCCGGTAATGGAACCGAGTTCGCTCTCCGGGCTCCCCGCGGGCGTCGGCGAGGCGCTCGAAGCGGAGGGCGTCGCGGAGCTGTATCCGCCGCAGGAAGCGGCGGTCGAGGCGGGCGTCACCGACGGCGAGAGCCTCGTCGCGGCGGTCCCGACCGCGTCCGGCAAGACGCTGATCGCCGAGCTGGCGATGCTCTCCTCCGTCGAGCGCGGCGGCAAGGCGCTGTACATCGTCCCGCTGCGCGCGCTCGCCAGCGAGAAGAAGGCCGAGTTCGAGCGCTGGGAAGAGTTCGATGTGACGGTCGGCGTCTCCACCGGCAACTACGACTCCGACGGCGAGTGGCTCGCCAGCCGCGACATCATCGTCGCCACCTCGGAGAAGGTCGACTCGCTCATCCGCAACGGCGCCCCGTGGATCGACGACCTCACCTGCGTCGTCAGCGACGAGGTCCACCTCGTCGACGACTCGCACCGCGGCCCCACCCTCGAAGTGACCCTCGCGAAGCTCCGCAAGGTGAACCCCGGCCTCCAGACGGTCGCGCTCTCGGCGACCGTCGGCAACGCCGACGTCATCGCCGACTGGCTCGACGCCGAACTCGTCGAGTCCGACTGGCGACCGATCGAGCTCCACACCGGCGTCCACTTCGGCAACGCGATCAACTTCGACGACGGGAGCCAGCGCGAGGTCCCAGTCGAGCGCGGCGAGGACCAGACCGCGAGGCTCGTCGCCGACGCCCTGGACACCGAGGAGGACGGCCAGGGCGGCTCCTCGCTCGTCTTCGTCAATTCGCGGCGCAACGCCGAGTCGTCGGCCCGCAAGCTCACCGACGTGACGGGGCCGCGGCTCACCGGCGACGAGCGCGACCGCCTCCGCGAGCTGGCCGAGGAGATCCGCGGCGTCTCCGACACCGACACCTCCGAGGACCTCGCCGACGCGGTCGAGGAGGGGTCGGCGTTCCACCACGCCGGCCTCGCGAGCGAGCACCGCAGCCTCGTCGAGGACGCCTTCCGCGACCGCCTCATCAAGTGCGTCTCCGCGACGCCGACGCTCGCGGCCGGCGTCAACACGCCCGCGCGCCGCGTGATCGTCCGCGACTGGCGGCGTTACGACGGCGAGTTCGGCGGGATGAAACCGCTCGACGTGCTCGAGGTCCACCAGATGTGCGGCCGCGCGGGCCGCCCCGGCCTCGACCCCTACGGCGAGGCGGTGCTGCTCGCGAACAACGCCGACACCCGCGAGGAGCTGTTCGAGCGGTACGTCTGGGCCGAGGCCGAACCCGTCCGCTCGAAGCTCGCCGCCGAGCCCGCCCTCCGCACCCACGTCCTCGCGACGGTCGCGTCCGGCTTCGCCGCCACCCGCGACGGGCTCCTCTCGTTCCTCGACAACACGCTCTACGCCACGCAGACCGACGACGAGGGGCGGCTCGCGGCGGTCACCGACACCGTCCTCGACTACCTCGAAGTCAACGGCTTCGTCGAGCGCGACCGCGACGGCGGGAGCGAGGGCCTCGCCGCGACCGGGATCGGTCACACCGTCTCGCGGCTCTACCTCGACCCGATGAGCGCGGCCGAGATACTCGACGGGCTTCGGACCGTCGCGGACGACGGGTCCGGGCCTGTCGGATCCGCGGACGCGGACGGCGAGTTCGTCGCGGCCCACGACCCGACCGCCGACGCCGACGACCCCGGGTTCACCACGTACACTCGCGCCGGCGAGGACGAACCGGACGACCCCGCCTCAGAGGGGCCGGCGTCGGCCGGCGACGCCGCCCCGGCGGTCACGCCGCTCGGCCTCTACCACCTCGTCAGCCGGACGCCCGACACCTACGAGCTGTACCTCAAGTCGGGCGACCGCGAGGAGTACACTGAGGTCTGCTACGAGCGCGAGGCGGAGCTCCTCGGCGACGTGCCCTCCGAGTACGAGGACGTGCGCTTCGAGGACTGGCTCGCCGCGCTGAAGACGGGGCGCCTGCTCGAAGACTGGGCTAACGAGGTGGACGAGGACCGGATCGCGGAGCGGTACGGCGTCGGCCCCGGCGACATCCGCGGGAAGGTCGACACCGCCGAGTGGCTCCTCCGGGCGGCCGAGACGCTCGCGCGCGACGTAAAGGGGATCGACGGCGACACCGTCGTCCAGGTGCGCGAGGCCCGCAAGCGGCTGGAGTACGGGGTCCGGGAGGAACTCCTCGACCTCGCGGGCGTCCGCAACGTCGGTCGGAAGCGCGCCCGCCGCCTCTACGAGGCAGGCATCGAGAGCCGCGCCGACCTCCGCGAGGCGGACAAGGCGGTCGTCCTCGGCGCGCTGCGGGGCCGCGAGCGAACCGCCGAGCGCATCCTGGAGAACGCCGGCCGCGAGGACCCCTCGCTCGACGGCGTCGACCCCGACAGCTCGGCCTCCGCGGCGGCGACCGCGGGCGCGGACGCCGACGGCGACGGCGACGGACAGGCCAGCCTGGGTGATTTCGGATGACCGACTCCGCGGCCGGCGGCGACGGGATGCCAGCGCCCGACCCCGGGGTCAGCCTCGTCGCCGGCACCTTCGCGATCGACGACCTCGACGCGTTTCTCGCGGACCTCGACGCGATTGCGGCCGATACCGGCGCGGTCGTCCAGGCGTTCGACGCCGACCTCGTCGTCTCCCCGACGCACCTCCGCGAGGCGGCGCGACTGGCGGCGCGGGCGATCGCTCGCGGCGAGGCCGTCGCGCGCGACCCGGGCGTCGAGGTCCTGCTGTACGCGGCCGGGCGCAGGCAGATCGACCGCGCGCTCGAACTCGGCGTCTCGGAGGGCGAGCGGCGCGCCGTCGTCCTCGTCGCGGACTTCGGTGACGTGTCCGGCGCCGACCGCCCGTCCGCGGACCTCGACGAGGCGACCGAGTCCGTTCGCGAACTCGCCGCCGACTCGCGCACCGACCCCGACGACTCCGGGCTTCCGGTCGACTTCGACGAGGAGCGGGTGCGCGAGTTCTACGGAGTCACCGATCGCGAACTCACCGCGACTACCGGCGGTCTCGCCGATGTCGTCCGCGAGCGGGTCGCCCTGCTGGACGTCGAGAAGTGACGGCGGCCGCCCGCTCATCGGTACCCCTTCGTTTCAACTGGAAACCACGAGACGTGGACGCCACTCTGTTCCACTCGAAACGAAACCGAGAGAAGTAGTCCATCCTGGATTCGAACCAGGGTCGTTGCCCCCAGAAGGCAACAGGATTGGCCACTACCCCAATGGACTGCGCACCTACGGATAGCCAGTACGTGTTTGTAAGCGTTGCGCGTTGCGGTCGCCGTGCGATCGGTTGACGAGCATCGGCGGGCGCCGGCGGGCGTCGCCGCCCGCCCCCACTGTTGTCGTCGCCGTCCTGTCCCCACTGTTGTCGTCGCCGTCCCGTCCCCACTGTTGTCGTCGCCGCCCCGCCGTCACCGCCGGCAGATCATGAAGAGGGCATCTCGCCCACGGATCGCGTTCGTGCGCATATCGATGCGCTTTATGCGACTCGATACACACGAAAATGTATGTACGTCGGACGATTCGTCGTCGTCGCGCCCGGCATCGGCGGCTACCGCGTCTCTTCGCGCTCGTTCCCGAACCGCCGCGTCCGCGACCGCGGCGGGACGCTCACCGTCGGCCCGACCGCGGACGCGCCGGAGACCGACAACCCCTACGTCTCGTACAACTGCGCTCGCGCGGTCGAGACCCCGACCGAGGAGCCGCTGGCGGTCCTCGGCAACGGCTCGCACGTCGACCCGATCGCGGAGAAAATGGAGCGCGGGTACCCCGCGCGCGACGCGCTCGCCTCCGCGCTGCTCGCGCTCGACTACGAGAAGGACGACTACGACACGCCTCGCGTCGCCGGTGTGGTCGGCGCTGAGTCGGCGACGATCGGAACCGTCCGCCGCGACGCGCTCCTCGTCGAGGCCGTCGAGGAGCCGACCGTCGTCGCGACCTACGAGACGGACTCTCCCGAGCCGTACGACCTGACCGCGACCGACGCCGAGCCCGTCGCGACCGAACTGCTCGGCGCCGACCTCGAACACCCGGTCTGCGCCGCGGGCGCGACCGTCGACGCAGACGGCGTCTCGCTCGCGTTCGACAACGGCGGCGACTGAGCGACGGACGACTGGGCGCTGCCCACGGCGCGGGCTCGGCGTCGGCGTCGCTCGCGCCGCCGCCCGGCTTTCCGTCTCCTGACGCTCGCCTTTCCGTCCCCCGACACGCGGCCTTCCGCCTGTCGATCCTCGCCTTTCCGCCTCCCGACGCCTTTTGCCTCCCCCGTCCGACCCACACGCATGGAGCCGATCACCGCGGCCGACTACCACGACATCGCGGTCCCGTCCGACCCCCGGATCTCGCCGGGCGGCGACCGCGTCGCCTTCGTGCGCCGACAGCCGAACGACGACGACAGCTACGAGACGACGGTGTACCTCGTCGACGCAGCGGGCGAGGGCGAGCCGCGCCGCCTCACCCTCGCCGAGGGCGCCGACGCCGAGCCGCGCTGGAGTCCCTCGGGGGACCGCATCGCGTTCACCTCCACCCGCGGCGCGGCCGACGACCGCCAGCAGCTGTGGGTCCTCCCGCTCGACGGCGGCGAGGCCCGTCGCGTCACCGACGTGGTCGGCGGCGTCTCGTCGATCGCGTGGTCGCCCGACGGCGAGCGGATCGCCTTCGTCCAGTCCGTGACCGCCGACGACCGCGAGACCGACCGCGACCTCGCGGTGCCGGACGACTACGAGCCCGAGGACCATCCCGACCCGCGCGTCATCGACCGGACCGTCTACCGCGCCGCCGAGCGTCACTTCGACGGCCGACGCCCCGGCGTGTACGTCGTCGACGCCGACGCGACGGTCGGCGGCGTCACCGACCCCGACCCGGCCGAGTCCGGCGCGGTCGACCGAGTCACGGACCGGGAGGCCGACTTCGCCGCGCCGTCGTGGGGCGACGCCGACACGCTGTACTACACCGAGGCGGTCGGCGACGACCCCGACGACTCCGTCGAGATCGCGATCCACGCCCACGACCTCGACGCGGGCGAGGCCGAGCGCGCCCACACCACGACCGGGTGGGGCGCCGACCTCGCGGCGACCGCGGACGGCCGCGTCGCGTTCACGCATGCGGAGCCGAAGCAGGTGTCGATGCAGCCGACGGACCTCCGCGTCCTCGACGTCGAGTCGGGCTCGGTCACCGACCTCACCGGCGGTGTCGACCGGGGCCTCGGCCGCGGGACGACCCCGCAGTGGGGGCCGGCCGACGAGACGCTGTACTTCGCGACGCCCGACGAGGGGAAGACGGCGCTGTGGCGGGTCCCCGCAGACGGGAGCGAGACGCCCGAGCGCCTGCTCCGGCCGGGGACCGTCTCGGGCGCGACCGTCGGGGGCGACGCCGACGCGGGTCCCGAGTCGGTCACCGTCGCGTTCGCCGCCAGCGAGTGGGACCACCCGGGCGACGCGTTCGCCTACGACGCCGCGGCCGACGAGACGACCCGCCTGACCGACCTGAACGCCGACTACCTCGACGAGCGCGCGGTCGGCGAGCCCGAGGAGCTTCGCTTCGAGTCCGACGGCGTCGAGATCCAGGGGTGGTTGCTGACCCCACCGGTCGAGGCCGGTGACGCCGAGTCCGCCGACGCGGACGGTCAGTACCCGCTCGCGGTCGAGATCCACGGCGGCCCGCACGCGATGTGGTCGACCGCCGGAACGATGTGGCACGAGTTCCAGACGCTCGCGGCCCGCGGCTACGCCGTCTTCTGGTCGAACCCCCGCGGCTCGACCGGCTACGGCGAGGCGTTCACGCAAGCAATCGAGCGCGACTGGGGCGCGATCACGCTCCGCGACGTGATGGCGGGCGTCGAGACGGTCGCCGACCGCCCCCAGATCGACGACTCGAACGCGTTCGTCACCGGCGGCTCCTTCGGCGGGTTCATGACCGCGTGGGCGGTCGGGCAGACGGACTACTTCCGCGCGGCCGTCTCCCAGCGTGGCGTCTACGACCTCACCGGCTTTTACGGGTCGACCGACGCGGCGTACAAGCTCGTCGAGGGCGACTTCGACACGGTGCCCTCGGCGGAGCCGGAGTGGCTCTGGGAGCAGTCGCCGACGGGCCACGCCGACGCGGTCGACACCCCGACCCTGCTGATTCACTCCGAGGACGACACCCGGACGCCGATCTGTACGGCGGAGCTGTACCACCGACTCTTACGGAAGAACGGCGTCGACACCCGATTCGTCAGGTACCCCCACGAGGGCCACGAGCTCTCGCGGTCCGGCGAGCCCGCGCACGTCGTCGACCGCATCGAGCGGATCGCCCGCTGGTTCGACGGCTACTCCGAGCACCACGACGCCGAGCGCGCGCTCAACCGCCCTGAGGACGACGGGCTGAGCGCCGGAGAAGAGCCGGAGGACTCGGCGGAGTCCGAGACGTAGTCGCCGCGAGCGACGCGATCAGCTCTCGTCCGGCTCGAACCCGTCGATGGCGTCGTGGACGTCGGCCACCCACTCGTCGAGGGCGTCGTGGAGCCGGCGCTTGGCCTCCGGCACGGGCGTCGCGGTGTACTGGTAGACGTAGCCGCCGGAGTCGAGCAGGCGGCGGCGGCGCTCGACGAGCCCCTTCTCGCGGAGCGTCGACAGCGAACGGTTCACGTTCGAGCGGTCCCGGTCGAGCGCGTCGGCGAGTTCCGACACGGTGCTGCCCGGGTACTCCAGCAGCGCGAGGTACGCGCGGCTCTCGTGGTCGCGCACGCCGAAGACACAAGAGAGGACGTGTTCGAAGGAGGGAGAGCCGTCGCCGACGAGGTCCTCGATTTCGGGGTCGCTCATGCGGGCCGATTCGTGCGCGGCGAGGTTAAATGCCGGTTTCTCCGACTCGGGGTGGTCACTCCTTGGCGGCGTACCCCATCTGGTCGATACAGCCGCGCATCCCTGACTCGTCGGCGTGCCGGTGGAGGTTCGTCGGCGTGTCGCAGTGGTACGTCTCCCCGTCGTATCGGAGGGCGACCTCGTGGTTGGCGCCCGCGACCTCGACGTCGACGAGGATCCGCTGCCCGTCGTTGAGCGCGTCGATGAGTTCGTCCACGGACAGCTCGCCCGCCTCGACTCGGAGTACCTCGCTCATGGGCTCGATTCAGCGGTGAGCGAGTTAAAGACGACCGATGTGGCTCCGCGTTCGCGGCCGCCCGACACGCTCCGCCTCACGTCGTCGTCGAGTCCGGCCCGCCCTCCTCGGCGGGCGGCTCGACGCCCTCGGCGGCCGCGACCTCGTCGGTCCGCTTCTCGGTCTCGACGTGCCAGCGGTCGATTTCGGACTCGTACTCGTCGAGGACCGCCGACACCTCCGATTTCAGCTCGTCGTCGTTGACGTTCACCTCGAAGACGAACGTCTCGCCGTCCTCGGCTCGGGCGACCTCCTGGATGTTGGCGCTGACGAGATCGTTGTCGAAGTAGTACGGCGCCACTTGAGTCATCACGTTCCGGTAGACGGCGTCCTCCACCTTCCGGATCGCCTTCCGACCGGCCGAGTCGGCCGCCCGGGCGACGTGTCCGATCGACTCGCCCCAGCTTTCGCGGGCGCTCTCGGTGTCGTTCTCCTCGACCTTCTCGTAGGACTCGGTGAGCTTCTCGCCGGCCGTCTGGAGGTCGTCGCCCGGCGATTTTCCCGCGCGCTCGCCCTCTCCCTCGTCGACGGACGCCTGCGCCGCGGTCTTCTCCGAGACGTCCTCGTCGATGCGCTCGTGGGTCTTGGGACGCCACTCGTCGAACTCGTAGTAGGCGTCGCTGTCGACGCCCACCTCCCGGAGCGCCAAGGCGATCCGCTCGCCGTGTTCGACGACGTCGCCCCAGTCCCCGCGCACCTTGAAGCCGGAGATGCTCTCTTCCATCGGTTGCCCTCATTACGGAACGGAGGGGTATAAGTCTCTCCGAACTGACGGGACTCGGCCGCTCGGTTCGCCGGCCGGAACCGCTACGGCGCGCGCCTCCTCGGCCGGGACCGCTGCGACGCTCACCTGCCGTACGCGATCCGGCGCGCGACCGCGTCGAGCCGCTCTTTAACTTCGCCGAGGTAGCCGGCCGGCGACGCGCGCCGGACGGCGGACTCGTCGACTTCGATACGCTCGCCGCGGAACGGGTCGCGCTCGGCGCGCTCCTCGGGGGACTGGTCTCTCGCCACCGCCCCCACGACCGTCGACATCGAGCAGCGGCCGCAGGCCTCCGCCTCGACCGCGCCGTCCGCCTCGTCTCCTTCGTCTGTCATGGTCTATCACATCACACGACGTGGTCCTCCCGGTTAAAACTCCGCCTCGGGAAAACGACGCCTCGGGGGCGCTCGCGCCCGCTCCGCTCCCGACGCCCTTTTCACTCGCTCCGTGGAATGCGTTCCCATGGGATATCGTGTCGTCGACGTCGACTCGGTCGACCCGGAGCCGGACCGGCCGTGCGAGTGTCGAAAGCTGTCCGATTCTGGAGGGCTCGACGCCGCGGCGATCAACCGATTCAGGGCCGCCCCCGGCGAGCAGCTCCCGCTGGCGTACCACTACCACGAGACCCAACAGGAGGCGTTCTACGTGCTCGACGGCACCCTCGTGATCGAGACCCCCGACGAGACATACGAGGTGCCCGCGGACGACCTGTTCGTCGTCGACCCGGAGAGCCCCCAACGGGCGTACAACCCGGCCGACGCCGACGCTCCCGTCACCGTGCTGGCGATCGGTGCGCCCCCGGCCGACGGCGACGCGGTCGCGTACGAGCCCGCCGATGAGTGAGCGTGCCGAGCCGGAGGCGGACGGCGAGGGGGGTGCCGACGCCGCGGACCCGGCGGGGGCCGACGACCGCCGCGCCCCCGAGGAGCTGCCGGCGGAGATTCGCGAGGCCGTCCCCGAGTACGACGACGAGTACCTCGACCGCGTCTCCGACCGGCTGATGTACAGCTACGACCTCGACCGCGACGCGGTCGTCGACGGCGAGCGCTTCGAGATGACCGCCGAGATGCGGGTACGCAATCAGAAGCAGTTCCTCCACCCGGCGCTGAGCTACGCGGACCACGACATGCGGGAGTACGTGTACGTCCGCCGGGTGTCGACCCCGAGCGTCGGGGAGCTAGAGCGACTGGTCGAGTTCGCTCACGACGTCGCCGACGAGCGCGTCGAGGGCCACGAGGAGCACTACGGCACGGACGTCACCGTCGTCGTCGTCGCCGACCGTATCCCGGACGACGTCGCCGACTTCGTCGCCGGGTTCAGCGACCGCACGCTGCTGAAGTTCGGCTACTACGGCCACTACGAGGTGAACCTCGTCGCGGTCGCGCCCGACCGCGAGGCACTCGTCGCCAGCGAGAACGCTGACACCGCGGCCGCGTTCCGGCTGTGGGAACGGGTCGACTCGCCGGACGAAGGGTTCTTCTCGCGGTTCGCGAAGCGCTTCTGGCGCTGACCGTCGCCGGTCGTTCGGAAAAAACCGCGCCGAACCGGGCCGATCTCAGTCAGTCGTCGCTCGGTTCTGCGGCCGCTCCGCTGTCGCTCCGCACGGTCGTGATGTTGTCGTAGCCGATCCGCACCAGCGACAGGGCCAGGTAGATGAGGACGAACGCGAGCCCCATCTGGACCACCGCCGATATCTGGCCGCTGAGTCCGGCCACGTTACCGAGGATGAGCTTCTGATAGAGGTTGTCCCACAGCGCCACCCACGACAGCCCGAGGACGGTGATCGTCACCATGATCGTCATCGGGACGCCGGTGGAGGCGAGCTGCTTGGACTCGTCCCAGTTCGCGAGCCAGACCGTGCCGGCGAGCAGCGCCAGCGCCGCGAGAAGCTGGTTCGCGCCACCGAACAGCGCCCACAGCGTCACCCACTCGCCGGAGATGACGAGCAGGTACGCGACGAGCGACTGGACGGCCGGATTCGTGTACCGGCCCTTGGCGATGCTCCCGAGGTCGGCGGAGAAGCCCGTCGTCGTCCCGCTCCCGGTCGTTCCGACGATCTCTTCCATCATGTACCGACCGAGCCGCGCCGCGGTGTCGGTCGAGGTGAGCAGGAAGCTCACCAACACGAGCGCCATGAACGGCGCGCCGACGCCCTGCGGGATCCCGAGGCTGGTGAGGATGATCCCCCCGCCGGTCGCGAAGTTCGGCAGCGCGCCGCCGATGCCGCCGCCCGCGGCCGCCGTGGTCGCCCCGGCCACCGCGAGCGTCGAGATGGCGACCGACGCGAGCAGCCCCTCACCGAGCATCCCGCCGTAGCCGATGAGGCGAGCGTCGCTCTCCTTGTTCAGCTGTTTTGCCGTCGTCCCGGAGGACACCAGCGAGTGGAACCCGCTGATGGTTCCGCAGGCGATTGTCACGAACAACAGCGGGAAAAGCGGCGTGATACCCCGGGTATCGACGGCCAATTCGCTACCGAAGAAGCCCATGTACGCGCCGATGGAGGGATCGACGGTCAGCGGCTGGGCCGAGGTGCCGAGCAGCGTTCCGACGATAATCGCGAGCAGCGCGCCGCCGACTCCCGAGTAGAGGAGGAACGACGACAGGTAGTCGCGGGGCTGAAGCAGCACCCACACCGGGAGCGCGCTCGCCAGTGTCGCGTAGACGAGGATGACCGGCACCCACGCGGCGACGTTCGGCTGGAGGATGGCGTCCGCACTCATCACCGCTCCGGGCAGCCACCCGCCGTTACCGAGGAACTCGAAGAGGACGATGGTCCCCTGGGGGAACGCCCCGGACTCCACCGCCGGGAACAGCGCGATCGGGTACTGGATACCGAGCCAGACGCCCGCGAACACGCCCGCGACGAACACCACCGTCCCCGGGAGGAACGGGCCGTCGAGCTGGTACAGGTAGACGCCGAACAGGAACGCCAGCGCGATGTACACGAGGCTCGCGGTCGCGGCCGAGGGGAACGCGTTCAACACGATCCCGACGACCAAGGCGAACACCGCCACCACGAGGATGATGGTGAGGAACGCGAACCACAGCAGCATGTCCTTGCCGCGTTCGCCGACGTACTCGCCGATGATGTAGCCGATCGACTTCCCCTCGTGTCGCATCGACCCGGACAGCGAGATGAAGTCGTGGACCGCTCCCATCAGCGGATTGCCGATGGCGACCCACAACAGCGCCGGCACCCAGCCCCAGATGGCTCCGGCGGTGATCGGGCCGACGATCGGCGCGCCGCCCGCGATACTTGAGAAGTGATGCCCCAACAGAACCGGCTTCTTCGCCGGTACGTACTCTTGGCCGTCCTCGTACTTGTGTGCCGGCGTCTCCCGCTCGTCGTCGAGATCGACGAAACGAGAGAGGTACCGCGAGTACCCCACGTATCCCACGGTGAACGTACTGAGCACGGCGACGACGATCCAAATTATACTTGTCATAAGGTCCCTGCCTCGTGGTATCGATTCACTATGCCGAACTTAAACGTTATCTTCGTTCATGACGATCGACGACTCCCCCGGATCGAGTAACGCTACTCACCGTCGAAACGAAGTTAATTTCTCTGACTAATAGGTAAAATCTGCCCAGATCGCCCGTCGACCCACCTCGCGCGCACCCGGACGGACCGCAGCCGCCGCGCGCGATCGAGTCGGATCGCCGCGCGCGCTCTCCCAGCTCGCGGCCGCGCGCTCGCCTCCGACGGATCTACGGCTCCACGTCGAGCGACGCGGCCACGTCGGCGAGCACGTCCCCCCGGACCTCCGTCGTGCGCGACTCGATCTCGGCGACGAGCGGCGGGTCGAACCCCTCGCGGACCTGCGCGAGCCGCTCGCGCTCGGTCTCGACCTTCTCGCGGAGGTAGCGCGCTCCGCGCCCCTGCTCTCCCTCGTCGGGGGACGGCGTGAGCTTGTTCGCCACCAGCCCGCGGACCCGCAGGTCTCGCTCGGTGAACGCCTCGATGGCCCGTTCCGTCTCGTTGACCGAGAGCTGGTCGGGGTTCAACACGAGGAAGAAGGCGGCGTCCGTGCGCATCGTCTCGCCGGCGTACTCGAAGAACTCCTTGCGCTCGTTGAGCCGCTCGATCACGGGGTCGCCCTCCAGCAGGCGCCGGGGCTCCATGTCCCCGATCGCCGCCTTCTCGAACAGGTCGATCGACTGCTCGCGCTTGTACAGCAGCCGGTCGATCCAGTCGCCGAGGAACTCAGGGAGCCCGAGCAGCCGGAGCGTCGACCCCGTCGGGGCGGTGTCGAACACGACCCGGTCGTACGGCTCGCTCTCCGTGCGCATCACGTCGACGAACGCGTCGAACAGCGCCGACTCGTACGCGCCCGGCGTCCCGTGGGACATCTCCAGCTGGCGGTTGATCTCCGAGACCATCGCGGCCGACACCTGCTCCGAGAGCGCCTCGCGGATCTCCGTTAGGTGCCGCTGCATCTCGTCTTCCGGGTCGATCTCCATCGCGTCGAGCCTGTCGACGTCCGCGACCGACTCGGGCTCGTCGCCGAACCGCTGGTCGAACACGTCCGACACCGAGTGGGCCGGGTCGGTCGAGACGACGAGCGTCCGGAGACCGTCTCGCGCGCAGCGGTGGGCGTACGCGCACGAGACCGTCGTCTTGCCGACGCCGCCCTTGCCGCCGAAGAAGACGAACTGCTCCATCAGTCGCGGCGTGAGTGTCGTCCGGTCATCAGAAGTGGTACTGCTGCCCCTTCCGCTCTAGCAGCGTCTCGCGGTCCCACAGTCGCCGCTCCCACGCCTCGAACTCGTCTTCGAGGTACGGGAGCAGCTCGGCGGTGTAGTACGACACCGGCGACGGGATCCCGAACGCGTCCGGGAAACACGCCAGCATGAATTCGTCTTCGGCGTCCTCGGCCTCCTTCTCGATCTTCTCGTAGGCCGGGTGCGTGATCATCCCGTGGTACAGGCCCCGGACCCACTCCTCGAGGACCGCCCGGAACCGCTCGATCCGGTCTGCTACTGTCATCATTCCTCATGACACTCTTCCCCTGTTAAAACCTGTCGCGGCCCGGGCCGCCGAGGGGCGGACAGCGGCCGGATCGGCCTCGGCGGTCGCGGCGTCAGGCGGCGTTCCCGTCCGGAAGTTCGCCCGACGCCTCGTCGTTGTCGTCGCCGTCGTCGTCCAGTTCCGGGTGGTCCTCGCTACCGGGGCTCGGCGTGTGGATGTCGCTGTCGAGCGATCCCCAGACGAGATACAGCATCGCGGCGACCATCAGCACCGTCACCGAGACGCTGACGAGCGACACGGCGGAGGCGGACAGAACCATATCGCGAGTACGACGACCGCGGCGTATCAACGTATCGGCTCGGACCGGTCCGCGTCGGTCTCACCCCCCGGGCCGGCCCCGCGCGCCGCCCGGTTTTCGCCCCGCCGCCCGAGTTTCCGTGTGTCGGCCGGGGGTTCAAGAGCGTCGTGTCCGATCCGCCCGTATGGACGACCGCATCCCGGTGACCGTGCTCTCGGGGGGACTCGGCGCGGGTAAGACGACGCTTCTGAACCACCTGCTCCGGAACGCCGGCGACCGCGACATCGCGGTCCTCGTCAACGACATGGGGGACGTGAACGTCGACGCGGACCTGATCGCCGAGGAGTCCGAGGTCGATGTCGAGGGCGTCACGGAGCTGTCGAACGGCTGTATCTGCTGTGAGCTTCAGGACGACCTCGAAAGCGCCGTGGTGCGGCTCGCGAACGAGCGCTCCTTCGACGCCCTGGTCGTCGAGTCTTCGGGCATCTCGGAGCCCGCGCCAGTCGCGCGGCTGTTCACGACCGAGTCGCGCGCGGCGGCCCGGTACCGGGTCGACGCGCTGGTGACCGTGATCGACACGCGGCAGTTCCTCGACGCGTTCGCGGGCGACGAGACGCCGGAGCGGCGCGTCGATCCCGACGCCGGCGCCGGGGCCGCGACCGGCGACGAGGACGACGCCGACCGGCCGCTCTCGGACCTCCTCGTCGAGCAGGTCGAGGTATCGAACCTCGTGGTGTGTAACAAGGCGGACCTCTGTACCGACGCGGAAATCGACGAGGCGGTCGACCTCGTGGGCGCGCTCCAGCCCGACGCGGAGACGGTCGTCACGGAGTTCTCCGCGGTCGACCCGGACCGGATCCTCGGCGTCGAGCTGTTCGACGAGCGGGAACTCGGCGAACTCCCCGGCTGGAAGCGCGCGCTCGCCGAGGTCGACGACGCCGACGCCGACAGCGGGACGGACGACGACCACGCTCACGACGGCGACCACGGCCGCGACGGCGACCACGCCCACGACCACCGCCACCCCGACGAGGTGTACGGCGTCACCTCCTTCACCTACCGCCGCCGGCGGCCGTTCCACCCGGACCGACTCGCCGCTCTCCTCCGAGACCTCCCCGCCGACGTGGTCCGCTCGAAGGGGACGCTGTGGGTCGCAGGCACCGACCAGCGCCAGCAGGTCGGGCAGGCGGGTCGGTCGGTCCGCGTCGAGGCGCTCGGCCCGTGGATCGCGAGCCTGCCGTCGGTCGAGCGCGATATGCTCCGCTCGAACCGCCCGAAGCTAGAGTGGGACGACGACCACGGCGACCGCCGGACCGAGTTCGTCGTCATCGGCACGGGAGTCGACGAGGCACCGCTCGTCGACCGGCTCGATGACGCGCTTCTGACCGACGACGAACTCGCGGAGCTCGGCGACCCGGGGATCGGTGACGACCCGGCCGACGTCGGCCCAGCCCCGTTCCCGAGCGAGCAGGGCGCCGAGGTCGCGCTCCGGGAGCCGTAACCCCTCGACGCGACCGGCGGTCGGCGATCAGCAGGCGCAGTCGCCCCCGGTCGCGCGGGCGAACCGCATCGGGTCGCCGCAGTCGGGACACGTCGGCGTCCCCTCCGCGTCGCGGTCGAGCCCCTCGTCGTCGACGTCGACGTCGCGGACGCGGACGCCGCAGTCGTCGCACCAGTACGCCCCCTCGGAGCCGTCATCGCCGGCGGCCCCGGGTGCCGTCCCCGTCGACCCCGCCAGCGCGTCGGTTACCGTCTCGAAGATGCCCATATCGTAATGATCCGCATCGATCATCTTAGTCCCCCGGTGTCGTGTAACCGATTCGCACAGCCGACCCGCGGAGGCCGCCCCGCGCTCGGCGCCCCGTCACAGCAGCGGCAGCGTGAGCGCAAGGAACGCGATCCCCAGCACGACCCCGGCGTACAACAGGCGTTCGAACCGGAGGTCGGCCGGGAGCGCCCCGGCACCGACCGGAGGCGCGGACCGGACGAGCTGTCGGTACGCGACGATGGTCACTCCGACGAACCCGAGCGCCGAGAGGGCAAGCGCGGCCGAAAGCGACAGCCCGTAGGCGAGGCCGTACAGCGGCCCGAACGAGAAGACCAGCGCGAACGCGAGCCCCGTCGTCACGAGGAAGGGGATCGGATCGATGGGGTCCCCGCGTCGGTTGCGGAGGCGGACCGGGCCGATCATGAGGGCCGTACGGCCCGAACGGACAAGAGCTAAGTGGCGCACAGCCGCGAATCCGCGTATGAGTGCCGAGGAGCGCACGGACGAGGGAGGCGACGAGGCCGGGATCCGCGAGGGCGTCGAGCGCTCCTCAGGCGATCCCAAGGTGCTGCTCGCGATGAACGCCGTGCTCTCGGCGTGGTTCGCCTGGATGATCGTCTGGGGGCTCGACTTCGTCGGGACGGCGACGCTGTCGCTCCGGAACGTCGCGACCCTCGCCGTGATCCTCTTCGCGGTGACGTACGTCGTCGCGCTCCGCTAGGTGCGGTCGCCGGAGGGGGCTGCCCTCCGGTCGCGGTCCGGCGAGCGCTCGATTCGCCACGTTTTAAGACCGTTCCGGGCGCGGTTCCGTATAATGACGATCGAAGACCGCGACGACGCGTACCTCATCACGCACGCGCTGGCGACGGACACCCTCTCGCGGCTGCGCGACGCCGAGACGGAACAGGTGGCGTTCCGGAAGGGGCTGGTGAAGCTCGGGCGGATCTGCGGCTACGAGATCATCGACGGCGCGATGGAGACGGAGTACGTCCCCGTCGAGACCCCGCTCGCGGAGACGACCGGCGAGCGCGTGAAAGGACTCGACGACGTGGTGATCATCAACGTCCTCCGGGCCGCGACCCCCTTCGTCGAGGGGCTGTTGAAGGCGTTCCCCCGCGCGAAGCAGGGCGTCATCTCCGCCGGTCGCGACGAGGCGGCCGGGATGACCGACGACGGCGAGTTCCCGATCACCATCGACTACGTGAAGCTCCCCGAGATCCGCCCGGAGGACACCGTCATCGTCGCGGACCCGATGCTCGCGACGGGATCGACGATGGCCGCCGTCCTCGACCACGTCCTCGACGAGGCCGACGACTTCGAGGACCTGTTCGTGCTCTCCGCGGTCTCCGCGCCCGCCGGCCTCGTCCGCGTGAGCGAGGCCGTCCCGGAGGCGGACCTGCTGACGGTCGCCATCGACGATCACCTCGACGACGACGGGTTCATCGTCCCCGGCCTCGGCGACGCCGGCGACCGGGCGTTCCGGACCGTGTGAACTCCTCGACGG
>NZ_SGTX01000028.1:0-24525 GCF_005435025.1 Halorubrum sp. CGM4_25_10-8A
TCATCCGTAGACTCCGCGAGGAGTCGATCGAGATCGTCCTCACTGAGGTGACGGACGATCTCTTTGCGGCGATCCCCAGACATACCTCCTCATCAGACTCTACCTTCATAACTTTCACTAGGCACTATCGGCGGCCCTCAGGCACTCACCTCTGGTGGATCGTACACCTCCGTGCGATCAAGCATATGGAAGATCGACACGAGCAGTTTTCGCGCCGTTGCGACAATCGCTATCTGGTGATTCTTCCGCTGTTTCAATCGAGCGTAAAACCGCCCAAGATACGGATCGTTACACCGGTGAACTGCTGTTTGAACACACTGAACGAGGATCCAGCGTAAGTCTCCACTTCCGCGCTTCGAGATCGATCCTTCCGTCCGCGAGTCGCCTGACTCGCGGACGACCGGATCCAATCCCGCGTAACTCACCACCTGCTTTGCCTCGTCGAATCGGTCGATCTCACCGATCTCCGAGGTGATTAGCAGCGACGAATAGAAACTCACGCCCGGAATCGTCATCAACAGCTGCGTCTCCTCAAGAGACGCAGCGGTTTCCTCGATCAACGATTCGAGTTCCTCGATTTGAGCGGTTAACTCGTCGATGATGGAGAGGAACGACTCCATCAACTGATCGCCGACGACACCGAGCGAGACATCCTCGCCGGCGAGGATGTCTCGCCCGTTCACGCTGAACGGATCCCAGTCGTAGGTGATCCCGTGTTTGTCGAGTAGGGCATGGACTTCGTTTTTGAAGTCGGTGCGCTTTTCGACGAGTCTCTTCCGGCCGCGCACAAGTGCGCGGCGCTCACGGAGCTCTTCGGACGGAACGTAACTCTCAGCGATCATGCCGGCTCGGCGAAGTTGCGCGAGCAACTTCGCGTCGAGCCGGTCATTTTTCACCTCAGCATAGCCGATCGCCTTGGTTTGTGTGGGATCTGCGACAACCACGTCGAGGTGTTCGTCGAGGGTGTCGTAGACCGTGTAGTAGTTGCTAGTTGCTTCGAGCGCCGCTTTGGCTCCAGCGTATTCTTCGGCAACGTCGTCGAGATTCGCGTTTGCGACGCGAATCTCTTCGACGACCTCGGCATCGTCGTCCAAAACAGCGACGTGCGACTCATCTTTATGAAGGTCGATTCCGAGGTAGTACATGGTTCCCCTGGAGTGGGAAGTGCGTGAAGGGAGCCACACCTATTCGGGCTCGCCGCCCGGATGCTGACGGCATCCGGGCGGCCTCCCATGATAGTGCGTCCTTGGCAGGTAGGCCAATCAGAGCCACGCGTTCTATGACGCTGTTGAATCATCGGCCTTTGACCACCCCAGTGCCTCTTCACGCACGCTGGGGACTTAGCAGGCTTTCATCCCATCAGAGCCGCTTGCGATTATCAAGGTGACTCACAGGTGCGGTCGCCTCGATTGTCTTCGTGAACCCTCCCGTTTCGCCTCTGGACATGTCGCTGCCGACAGAGCTCAGATCGATATTGAATGGAGCGAATTGGAGACCGATTCATGCTGACTGATGGAGGGTAACTCCCATTGAGACGTACGCGGCGTCGCGAACAGCGAACTCAATCGGTCGTCATCGAATCCGGGAGTTGCTTAGGCGGCAGGAGCAAGCAGACGGCGTTTCCCCCGGAATTCCGCGATTCGAACAACACCTCTCCGCCGAGCGATTCGACGCACCACTTCATCACGAACAGGCCGATCCCGGAGCCATGGGACGTGCTCGTAGTGACGGTCGGCGAAAACAGCGCGGCGATCTCCTCGGGTGGGATCGGCGGATTCGTGTCCTCGATGCGGATTTCCGCGCGACCGGTGTTGGGCGACGGGCCGACCGTTATCTCGACTGCCGGCGCCTCGTCGTTGCTGTGGACAATCGCGTTCTCAACGGCGTGTGCGAGCGCGTACTCGAACGCATCGTTGACGTCTATCCACATCCGTTTCCGTTCGCTGACTCGGATGTCCGCGTCGGGGTGTTCGGCGCCTATCCGATTCGCGATGTCCCGCACGGCGCCCGCGGCGGAAACCCGGGCGACGCTCGTCTGCGAGTCGGTCACCGCGTGTTCGATTTGTTTCACTGACGTGGCGATGTTCCCGAGCTTCTCTCCTCTGGAAAGAATGGTTGAGACCACTTCTTTGGGCGGTTCGCTCTCAGAGCCGTTCATCACCTGCTCCGCACATCCGATGATAATCGCGGCCTCGTTCCGGAGGTTGTGCCGAAGGACCCGCCAGAACAGCTCTGCTCGATGGTGGGTGTCGTAGTGACGCGTAATGTCCCGTACCTCGACGTGGACACAGCGGTCCGCCGTCGGACGCTGTCGAGAAGTAAACACCTGAATCCAGATGAGTTCGCCGTCCGCTCGTTTGGCTCGCCACACGAACTGCTGCGGGCTTCCGTTGGCGGCCCTAGAGAGTCGATTGTGGAACTCAGATTCGGTGTGTGGGTGCGTGTTTGCCGTGTATTCGGCCACGGAGAGCTCACGCAGTTGGTCCGAACTGTAACCGAGGATTTCCTCCATTCGCGCGTTTGCGTCGATAACAGCCCCGGAGGCGGCGTCATAGATCGCCACACCGGTGTGGAGCGTATCAAGTACCGGGGATAGCGTCGCGCATTCGGGCGAGGACATACACCTGGGGATTTCACCGAGGCACGGTTTTCGTTGCTATGAGTGATATATATCGCTCCGTACGAAATCAGCGGCCGAACGGGCGTTCTCTGATCAAGAGAGAGTCGAATTTGTATCAAGCCGACTATGACATGATCGCCCATCTCCGGAGTCCCGTCCGGGCCCACGCGATAGTCTGATTATCTCAATCTGAAAAACTACAATCTAAATGTAGGAGTGGACTCGTCTTCGTTGAGCGAGAAGGGGCATGACGGACTGGTCACGACGAGTATATATCCCACTGGTCGGCTTCTGACGCGTCCGTTCGCCTATTATAAGGGTTCAAGCACAGGCTGCCGAATAACTCGAACGAGTAACAGATGACAACAGATACCAACCGGAGGTCGAAGAACGACGAGACGACCGGGCGGAAATCGGTGAGTCCCGCGTTCACCGGTCTGGTACACCAAGTCGACAGGCGGTCGTCGGGTCCCGATCGGGTCACGGTGTTCCCAACTGAGGCGACCGATGACGAGCGGCTGTCGACGTGGGTGACGGTGGATGTCGACTCCGTCGTCAAGCCCGAATGCTTCCGATAACCCCTCGGATGTACCGCGACTGCGGCGGGCGAGACGGTCGCGAAGCCCGACGCTGCCGGTCCCCGTCGAATCAGAAGCCCCGATCGACGCGGACTCGGATGTTTCGCCCGCCACCGATTCGGACGCCTCTACCGGTGACGGACGAATCCGAGGTGATCCGTCGGTGGGCATGAA
Organism: Halorubrum sp. CGM4_25_10-8A; assembly: GCF_005435025.1. Lineage (NCBI taxonomy): Archaea > Methanobacteriati > Methanobacteriota > Halobacteria > Halobacteriales > Haloferacaceae > Halorubrum > Halorubrum sp. CGM4_25_10-8A. The sequence goes on from NZ_SGTX01000028.1 coordinate 3,373, forward strand.
ACGACGGGAACTCCTCAACAAAACGCTGGACCGAGTCGCGCTCGGGGTCGTCGCTTCCTCGGTCCTCGAACTGTCCGGTCTGTGGTCTGTGGCGCTGTCTCTTTCTGCGAGCGAGCCGACGCGGCCGACACCCATCGACGGGAAAGATTCGGTCGCTCGGGAACGGACCGCGGACGGCTACGCCATGACGTACGAGTGGACGGACTGGTCCGGGCGTGAGTGGCGCCTGGAGTTTCCGATCGAACGGTCCGCGTACAGAGAAGCGGCCGACGAGACGCACGAATATCTGAGTGGCTTCGAAGCGGCGAAGGCGAGCCCTCATGCCAAGCGACTCACGGAGACGCTCGTCAACGCGAGCGCGATGGGCGAGAGTGCTCGACGGTCGCTCCCTAAGTCGGTCCTTCTCGACGGAGCGATCGGACTTGTACACTCGCTCGAATACGCGACGGATGCGGAATCGATGGGAGCGCCGGACTATATCCGAACCGTCGAGGAGACGCTTGTCGATGGCTGCGGTGACTGCGAGGACCTCACGTATCTGCTTGTCGGGATGCTTTCGCAGCCGGCGATCGGCTACCGGACCGCGATGGTGATCCTTCCCGGTCACATGCTGGTCGGCGTTCACAGGGACGACCTCCCGGCGGTGTACGCGGACGCGCCCACCCTCCCGGGAGGGACGTACGTCGCAATAGAGTGCACCACGTCTCGCCCGATTGGTGAGTTCAAAGACGAGCCCGTGCTAGCGGTGTACGGCGACGGCGTCGAATACATCGACCAGTCGGCGATCACCGACACGGGTGAGGAGTTCCTCCGAGACCCGACGCAGTTTCAGACGATTGCTGACGCGTCGGCGAAGAGCCCCCACTGACCGGAGCAACCGTGGTCAACAACTCCACCTTACTTCGCTCAGTCTACCGACTTCGCTCGGCGGGGGAGGTTGTTATCCGTGAGCTTAGCCTCGATACGGACGGTTTCAAATATTATATATTAGTATATACAACTATTAATCGGGCTTCTTGTAGTTAGCGTAGCATCTGTAAGTCATGGAATCGGCTATGGTCCTTAGCTGTCCAGTTTGTAACGCCGTTCGCGCACTCAAAGGGCGACGAAGCGAGTATTCGAAACAGGATCTGTACGCTCGCGTGAAGCCACACCTAGGTAGGCACGATCTCAACGAGCCCAAAATGGCGATTCGAAAGTACGGGATCATTTCTAACGCTACTGAAATTGTCATCCCCTCAGAGACTACTCAGCGACTTCCGATCGGAGAGTGGATGGAACGCGACGACACATGGCTTCCCGATGGTGCCCTGTCCGGTGGCGAAGGGTCTCTGTCAGCACCCGAACCGTCAGTCGAGACCTCATCCCGCTAGTCCGATGTCGAAAGATAACCGATCCCAGTCAGGTGAACCCGAAAAATGAGTGCTACTCTCTCATTTGTAAGGTGTCGTTTCCGCTGACTCAAAAATGATAGGAATATTTCAGTTTGACAGATACAGGAGCCGCGTCACGGTATCCACGTTCTCCTTGCGGGTGATTCTGTGACCGACAGAGACCTCACAGACCCAGAGTACTACCTCAACAGAGAACTCTCCGAACTGGCGTTTCAGGAGCGAGTTCTTCGAGAGGGAATGGACGATCGGAATCCGCCGCTCGAACGGCTCCGATTTCTCGCGTTCTTCACGAAAAACACCGACGAGTTCTTCATGAAGCGCGTCGGCGGACTCAAACAGCAGATCGACGCCGGTGTGACGAAGACGACGCCCGATGGACGGACACCAAAAGAGCAGTGGGTAGAAGTACTCGACACCGCACGCCCGCTCTTTGCGCAACAGTCGGAATACTGGCAGTCTGTTCTCAAACCGACGCTCGCCGACGAAGGGATCGAGATCTGTACCCCTGACGAGTTACCCGAAGGAAATCAAGAACAGCTACGGACGCACTTCGAGGAGTCTATTCTGCCAACACTGACGCCGCTCGCATTCGATCCCGCTCACCCGTTCCCGTTCATTTCTAACCTCTCGCTTTCGCTCGCTGTGCTCTCGTCGAACGGGGGTGACGAGCCGACATTCACCCGGATCAAGATTCCGCCGAATCAACCCCGCCTCATCAGCGTTTCTGGCGAGGTTGACAGGTACGTTCTCATCGAAGACCTCATCGAACGTAACCTCGACCTGTTGCTCCCCGATCTCGACATCCGTGACGTATCGAAATTCAAGGTGACGCGAAACGCCGAGGTGCGGCGGAACGAAGAGGTCGCCGAAGACCTCGTCGATATGGTTGAGGAGGTCATCGAACAGCGACGCTTCGCGACGGTAGTCCGGCTAGAGGTTGACGCTGATATGCCCGACGAGTCGCTGGCGATTCTCAAAGATCAGCTCGGGGTCGACGACCGAGAAGTGTTCCACCGTGAGGGACCGATCGACTTCGAGGACTTCTTCGAACTCATCGATCTCGATCGCCCCGATCTCAAGCCGCCGGCGTGGTCACCAAAGCCTCATCCCCGATTAGGCTCACTGGCGAGTGATACTAGAGACGAGACGAAGAGTATCTTTGACGAAATTAAACACGGGGACATTCTCGCGCACCACCCGTATCACTCATTCGAGGGGACGGTTCAGCGGTTCCTTAACGCGGCTGCGACTGATCCCGACGTGCTCGCCGTGAAGGCGGCCATCTACCGAACGGCGAGCGACTCGAAAGTCATTCAGAGCCTCATCAATGCCGCCGACAACGGCAAGCAGGTCGCGGTGATGGTCGAACTGAAGGCTCGGTTCGACGAGAAGAACAACCTCGAATGGGTTCGGCAACTCGAAGAGGAGGGCATCCACGTCGCGTACGGGACTGTAGGGTTGAAGACGCACACCAAAACGGCGCTCGTCGTGCGCCGAGAGGACGATGGCGTTCAGCTCTACTCACACATCGGCACCGGAAACTACCATTCAGGAACCGCGAAAGGGTACTCCGACTTGGGGTTGTTGACCGCTGATCGAGACATTGGGTTCGATCTCACGAAGGTGTTCAACTTCTTTACCGGACCGACGCTCGACGACCGTTTCCGGAAGCTCTTGATCGCACCCGTTACGATGCGTGAGCGGCTCACGGAGATGGTCAGACGAGAGGCCGAGCATGCTCGTGCTGGTCAGCGGGCACGGATTGTGGTCAAAATAAACGGGCTTGAAGACCCGTCGATGGTCGAGGAACTTTATCGCGCTTCGATGGCTGGTGTCGAAATCGATTTGATCGTTCGAGATATCTGCCGGCTTCGTCCCGGTATTGAAGGACTAAGCGAGAATATCACCGTCCACTCGATCGTCGGCCGATTCCTCGAACACGCTCGGATATTTTACTTCGAGAACGGAGGCAGTCCCGAGTGGTACATCGGCTCCGCCGATTGGATGACCCGGAATCTCGATTATCGAGTAGAAGCGGTCACGCCGGTCGAAGACACGCAACTGCGCGAACAGCTCCGATTCATTTTGGAGGCGTCACTAACAGATAACCGCCGTCGATGGGTGATGCAAAGCGACGGAACCTACGAAGCGGTCTCTTCCGACGACGACCCGGTTCGAGACATCCAAGAGATATTGATGACAGCGACGGAAGCAGCACTCGACCACGGCTACGGTCCGGGAATGATCGTCGATACGGATCTGATCGAGGAAGCGCTTCTCGTTGAGGAGGTCACAGAGAGCGAGACGGACGCTCGATCCGAGGGGTCGGACGAAACCGGTCTCGATGCCGATGAAGAACAGACCCACTCGGATGGGGGAGACGTGTCTGTGTTCGACGCGTACTCTGATCGTTGGTACCGTCCTGATAGCGAGACGTACGACTGGGCTGTTCGGACGGCGGCGGGCGACCGACGATACTTCAAAACGCGAGAGGGAGCACGGGATCGTCTTCAGACTGAGTACGAGTAATTCAGCTCAGAGTGGCGTTTAGCACGGTGTCGCTTATTCACCGCCAACAGCTTTTCGCGTATCGGGAGGGAGGTCTGAATGGAGTCACTCAGGCCGGATCGACAATTTTCGAGTTGGCGCGTTCTTGATGCGTCTTCGCCTCTACGGTGAGGAATTCGTCGTTCCGGTAGTCGTACGCGGTGAGCGTTCCACCGTAGACGCAGCCGGTATCGAGGCCGACGGCGTGTTCTCGCTCCACCGGGTGGTCATGAACGGTATGACCGAAGAAGACGCGGTAGGGTCCGTCGTAGTCGTCATACCAAAACGGTCCGTCGTACCCATCACCATGCGGGGAACGCATCGTCAACAGTTCCTCAACGGTGTGGTCTGAAAGCGACCGTTGGGGGTCAATACCACCGTGGACGACGAGCACGTCATCGAACGAGATGGCAACCGGAAGCGATTCGAAGTACTCGCGGTCGCCCTCGCGGAGCCAGTCCGGGTGCTTGTCACCGCGCACGATCTTCTGCTCGTTGTTTCCGCGGACGCTGACGAGACGCGGATCCCCACGGACAAGATCGATAACACCGGGACTGTCCGGCCCTTTCCGCACGAGGTCACCGACGAAGACGACAAGATCGTCGTCCTCTAACTCGAGCTTCATGAGGAGCCGCTCGAGAATTACTCGGCTGCCGTGGACGTCTCCGACAATGTAGATCTCCCCGTAGCTGTCGGTTTCGAACCGTTCATGTTGTGCTTCAACGCCGTCACCGAACTGTGGTTTCGTGTTCATGTGGGTGGGTCCAGAGTCGAAACAGTTCGTCTGAGGATTAGACTCAATTGAAAGTATTACACTCCCGAATTAATCAGTTTGTATTAGTGGACTATACTGCTATGTAGTTCTTGATGGCGAAGTGTCCGAGTCGACTGACCCTTTCTCGATCGTTCTATTGTATTTTGAACCGGAGGCCGGTCGCCAGTCCACAGGTTTGACACTCGGATTCCTGTGTTGTCGGTACCGACGATACTTGACGATCCGCTTCGTCAGCGGATTCGCTCAGCGTCATCGCTGAAACCAGCCACATCGCGTCGTTGAGAATCGCTACATTTCGGCCGCGATGTTCCACCACCACCTGCGGCGCGCGAGCGAGCCGCTGGTCGGGGCGGACCTCAGCGACACGGACCCGTCGGAATCGGAGGGGTAGCTACTCGTACACGAGGGGGAAGCTCGCGAGGCGCGCCGCCGCGATTGCGGTCAGCCCGCCCGACGTGACCGAGTCTTGCGAACGCTCCGCGTGGCCGAGTTCGAGCCCCGTCTCGTCCGTCACGGGAACGAGCCGGACGGTCGTGCCCTCAGGCGACGTCTCGCAGAGGAGGTAGGACTGGGGGAACGAACAGGTCGTCGGCGCCGCGAGCTCCCGAACGCCACGATACTCGCCGGTGGCGGGCAGGTGGTAGTGACCTGTGAACACCAGTTCGGCGCCGCCCGCGGCGAGCACGTCGGCAAACGGTTCGGGATCGCGCATCACCGGAGGGAGGCCCATCTCCGGTTCGATTTCGCGGTGGGCCTCGATCTGGTCGCTCACCGGCGGGAAGTTGTGATGGACCAGGATGAGGGGGTTCTCCGCCGTGTCGAGCGTTTCGGCCAGCCACTCCAGCGACTCCGCCGTCACCTGGCCGTCGTGGGACTCATAGAGGCGCTCACTCGTCCCGGAGCTGTTCAGTCCAATGAGGTCTAGTCCACCGAGTTCGACGTGATAAGGGAGCTCTCCCGGACCGTATTTTTTGGCAAACCACGAGGCATCGGGGGAGTCGTGTTCGTCGCGCTTCTTGGGTACGTCGTGGTTGCCCGGGACAGCATAGAAGGGAACGTCGAGTCCCGCGAGTGTCTCATCGACGGCGTCGTAGTTCCACGGCTCGCCATCCTTGGTCAGGTCGCCCGGCGAGAGCACCGCATCGACGTTGCGGGTGGCGATGTCCGCGAGTGCGTTCTCGAAGTGTTCGCGGGTGTGTTCAAAGAGTTTGGAGGTCCCCGTTGCACGGACGCCAACGTGCGGGTCGGCGACGACGGCAAAGCGGGTGTGTTCGGCGGCCGGCGCGTCGAGACGGGCCATCAGCGGGCCGGCGGACTCGTCGCTCATACGTCCTCCGGGAGGAAGTCGCTGGGATCATCGTGGCGGAAGCTACTGAGGTGGGTGCCGTCGAGCAGCTGAACATGGGAGTACATTACCCCGCGCTTGCGGGCAGCCGCGGCGAGATTGCCGGCGTGAGCGAGGTTCACGGCACCGACCAGGAGAACCGCGAGGTCGCGCTCCGCGTCGGTCAGCCGCGTGAGGACAAAGAGGTCCTCTCCCTTGCGGCGGTTGAAAACCTCGTAGCCGTCGAAGGCGGCGCGCTCGACGGCGTTGGTGAAGTTGTCGGCGTCTTCGCCCTGTGCGAGGTAGACCAGCCCGAAGCGGTCGGTGTCGCCGTGTGCGGGCGGTTCGGGTGCGACGTGCCCCGCGCGTACGGTGATGACCTCCCAGCCGTCGTCGCGCAGCTCTGTTTCCATCTCTGTTGCCGACGCGAGCGTTTTCGCCCACCCACTCTCGGTCATGAGTGGCGGTTCCCGAGAGGCGGTAAATGAGTTTGTATTTCATATATGTGTCTCTATTTGGAACTATATATTAATACTTTACACCCTAACCCGGCACTTATTGGAAATAGCAGCAGTAATTATGCCATAAGTGATACACCCATTTGATGGTTCAAAATGGGACACGGCGGGGGTTTCTCACGGCGGCAGGCGCAGGTGCGGTAACGGCGCTCGCGGGCTGTTCTGGAGATAGTGAACCGAGCACCGACGGTGAGTCCAGCAACACCGAGACCAGTAGCGGTAACTCAAGCGGCGACGGGGAAGAGGCGGAGTTCGGATCAGGTGGCACCCTCCAAATGATGGCCACCGGATCCATCCAGACCCTCGATCCTATCAGCGCGAAGGGTTCTGGAGCGGGATACAACCAGTACAACAAGCCGTTGATGCACTTCCCGAACGGAATGTACCCACCAGAAGGGGCGTTGGCCGAGGACTACTCGATGTCCGACGACGGCCTGACCTACACCTTCCAGCTCCGGGATGGCGCCGTGTTCCACAACGGCGACTCGGTCACAGCTGAGGACTTCGTCTACTCCTACCGACGGCTGGCTGGCTCCGAGAATTCTCGAAATAAAGACGACATCATCGGGCAGACGATGACTATCGACCACGAGAAGGAGGCTTCCCGGGCGGAACCCGAAGACGAGACGACACTCGCCGACTACGTTCCAGGGTCGCTTGCGGTCGAGGCCGTCGACGAGACGACTTTCGAGTTCACGCTGCGCTCGCCCTTCCAGTACACGCTGTTCCAGATCGCGGGCGGTACGTTCGCCGTGCTCCCCGAGAACGCCGTCGGTGACATCGAGGGGTATGAGGGCGAGTACGAGTACAACGAGTTCTTTTCGACAGCCAACGGCGGCCCGACCTTCGCCGGCGCAGGCCCCTTCCAAGTCGACTCGTGGACGAAGGGGAACCAGATCCAGCTCACGGCGTTTGACGACTTCTACGGCGGCAGCCCCGACCTTGACGCTATCACCTACACCGTCGTCGGGAGCGGGAATACCCGGTTGAGTCGGTTCCGTAACGAGAACGCAGACATCCTCGAAGGGATGCCGACGGCCTCGTTCAACCCGAGCAACGTCTCTATCGAGTCGACTGAGGGTAACCGCTCGGTCGGGACCTACGAGTTCGACGACGGGATGACGGTCAACTACGGCGAGATTCCCTCGCTGTCGACGGAGTATCTCGTCTTCAACACGCTCGAAGTCCCCATCGCGGTGCGGAAGGCGTTCGCCTACGCAATGAACCAGGAGGACATCGTTAACAACGTCTACAAGGGCAACGCGTTCGCCGGCTACCACATCACGCCGCCCGCGCCATACCCGACTTTCGAGGACGGCGTCAGTTCGACGGAGACGTATAATCGCCACGCTGAGTCCGGCTACCAGTCCAATCTGGAGGCTGCGTCCGACGGCTACCCCTACGGATACGGCGAAACAGACTTGGAAAGCGCCCGCCGAGTGATGGAAGAGGCCGACTACGGCGAAAACAACCGCTTCTCAATCACGGGCACTACCATTTCGGGGAACAGCGCCTACCAGTCGGTGTTCAGCCGCCTTCAATCGAAGCTTAACTCTGCGTACATCGACATGGAGATCGAGGAGGCTGAGTTCGGGACCATCATCAGCCGCGCTATCTCCGGCGACATGGAAGTGTTCGGCCTCGGCGACGGTATGGAGTACCCTGGCCCACAGAACTTCCTCCGGTTCCTCCATGGACTCAACCCGAGCAACCAGTTCACCCGCTGGGGCGCCGAAGGAAGTTACCACGACGACGCGCTTCGCCAGCAGGCTCGTGAAGCCTGGGACAGCAACTACGCTGCGGACGACGCCACCGAAGAGAGCCAAAACGAGGCGTTCCAGACCGTTGAAGAGATCAACTGGCTCTCGATGCAGGAGCTCCCCTTCGCTCATGTCACCAGCCAGCGCTTCTGGCATGACCACGTTGACGTGGAGATGTACGGCGTCATGGAAAACCAAGCGTTCGACGGAGTCCAACTCGCCGACCAGTAAGACGCCACCTCATTGGGTCACCCAGCGACCACCCGTTTATTGATAATGTACCCGCGACAGAACCCCTACTCCGACGAGACGAAACCGTGAACAAGCTCAAATATCTCGGCAAACGCCTGCTTATGAGTGTTCCCGTGGTGTGGCTCGGGGCCTCCATGACGTGGTTCATCATCTTTATGGGCCCCGTGGACCCGGCATCCCGGCTGCTTAGCGAGGGCCAAACCCGGAACCCTGCCGCCTACGAAGCCGCCCAGATCCAGTTGGGGCTGAACCAACCCCCCCTACAACACTATCTCGACTGGATGTCAAATCTCGCCGTCTTCGATCTCGGCCAGACCTGGCTTCTTTACCAAGGGTCAAACGTGAACGCGCTCATCCTTGATTTCCTGCCCCGAACCCTCTGGTTGGGCTTCTGGTCCGTGCTCATCGCGGTGTTCGTCGGCGTCCCCCTCGGCTTCTACGCGGGGATGCGCTCGAATACAGCCTCGGACTACGTCGCCTCAATGGGCGGTATCGTCTGGCGCGCCATGCCGAACTTCTGGCTCGCCATCATGCTGCTGACGGTGCTCGGGAGCGCGTACACCTTCGCCGCGGGCGACTTCTTCGCGCTAAACCTCGACTGGCAGACGATCGGGCCGAACCTGGACTCCATCAGCGGAAGTCCGGACCTCTCCCGGCTCGACACCGTCGACGGTTTCCTCGCGGCAACGAAGAAAGTCCTCCCGGCAGCCGTCGTCCTCGGCTCGGCCTCGATGGGCAACGAAATGCGCATCGGGCGGACGGCGGTGCTGGAAGTCAGAAACGAGGATTACATCGACCTCGCGAAGGCGAAGGGCGTCTCGAAGCGCGCGCTCGTCTGGAAACACATCCTGCGTAACGCGCTCGTTCCCCTCGTGCCGATCATCACCAGCGAGGCGTTCCTGCTCATCGGCGGGTCGGTGTTAGTGGAGACGGTCTTCGGCATCAACGGCATCGGCAACCTGTTCTACCAAGCGGCGATTCAGGGCGATCTCCCGCTCGTGGGGACGCTTATGTACGTGTTCATACTCATGATAGTCGGCATCAACCTCATCCAAGACCTGCTGTACACGCTTATCGACCCACGTGTCGGGCTGGAGGGTAGCTGAGATGGCTCGCGCACACGAAACGACTTCCGGAACGCTACTCCCGACGAACTCGCCTGCTGCCGTCTGGGCCGCAATCGGGGCCGTCCTCTTCGCGGCGCAAGCAGGGGCGTTTTTCGGCTTTGTCGTTGGCGTCTTCGGGGACCTCCTCGCGGTAACACCGCTGCCGGGGGCCGCGTTTATTACTGCCGTTGAGGCCGCGGTGGAGCAGATCCCGACGCTGCTTTCCCGAGACGTGATCCCCAACGACGGCTACTGGAACGGGAGCCGCTGGGTCGGTACGTTTCTCGGGCTGCGTCCCAGTCTCGCGTGGGGGATTCGAGCCGCGTTGGTCTACCTCTACGCCTTCGCGTTCGCCGGCTGGGGAATTCTCGGTTACCGCCTCTACCGCCGCGAGTATCGTACGGCGGACTGGACCCCTCGCGACGACATGGTTGACCGATTCCGCGGGCATAAGTGGGGTATCTTCGGGCTGGTGGTCGTGTTCATGTTCGTTGTAATGGCTGTTTTCGCGCCGGTGCTCGGGCCGACCACTGTTGACGAGAACATGCGCAACTCCTACTCCAACGAGATAACGTACTGGGATAGTGACGCCGAAGCGGTACAGACGACGCTCGTCGGGGAAGCGAATCTCGCCTCCCAGTCGCGGGGCGACAACCCCGAGCGAGTGCTCCCGATGGAGTACGACGACTTCGGACGGTTCCATCCCTTCGGGACGCTCCCTTCGGGACAGGACCTCTTCACGTTCATCGTCTCCGGTTCGCGACTTTCCTTGGTCATCGGGCTCCTCTCCGTCGGATTGAGTGCGGGTATCGCGGCGTCGCTGGCGCTGGTCGCGGCTTACTACAAGGGCCGTACTGACTTGGGGTTAGTGCTTGCCTCCGACTCGGTGATGGCGATGCCACAGCTACTGCTTCTAATCATGCTCACGACGGTTCTTAGTGGGACGTGGTTAGCCGAAATATACAGCGGCGGCTTCGTGTTGGCGCTCATTTTCGCCGGAACGGGATGGACCTACATGTGGCGCTCTCTGCGGGGGCCGGCGTTACAGGTTGCCGAGCGCCAGTGGATCGACGCCGCCCAGAGCTTCGGCCAGCGACCGCTGACCATCATGCGCAAACACATGCTCCCCTACATCACCGGCTACCTGCTCATTTACGGGTCGATGACGTTGGGGGGTGCGATAATCTCCATCGCAGGGCTCTCCTATCTGGGGTTGGGCATCGCGCCCCCGACGCCAGAGTGGGGGCGTGCCATCAACCTCGGGCAGGACTACGTCGCGACTGGGTCGTGGCATATCTCCCTGATTCCCGGCCTTCTCATCACGCTGGTCGTCACCGGATTCAACGCGCTGGGCGACGGCGTCCGCGACGCCATTGACCCACAGAGCGACGCCACGACTGAGGACGGCGCGGCTGGGCGGGGTGGTGGGGCATGAGTGTCGGCCCAGACGAGGAGCCGCTCCTTGCCGTCCGCGACTTAGAGGTCGTCTTCCACACCGAGCGCGAGGAGATACATGCCGTCGACGGCGTCTCCTTCGACATCCACGAGGGTGAGACGGTCGGGCTCGTCGGTGAGAGCGGTTCGGGCAAGTCGGTGACTGCCCGCTCGATACTCGGGCTCGTGGACTCGCCCGGCAGCATCGAGGGAGGCAAGATCGGTTTCCGCGGCGATGATCTCACTGACGACAACTGGGAGCGCCACCGGGGAGACATCGCTATCGTCTTTCAGGACCCCTCCAATTCGCTGAACCCCGTTTACACCGTCGGCAATCAAATCAAGGAGGCCTTACGCATTCATCAGGGCATCCGTGGGAACGAAGCGACGGAAAGGGCGGTCGGACTCTTGGAGGACGTGGGGATTCCTGACCCGCGCCGCCGCGTCGAGGAGTACCCCCATCAGCTCTCGGGAGGAATGCAACAGCGCGCCGTCATCGCGATGGCGCTGGCGTGTGACCCCGACCTGCTGGTCTGTGACGAGCCGACGACGGCGCTGGATGTCACCATTCAGGCCCAGATTCTCGACCTGCTCGCCGACCTCCAGCGCGAGGAGGACCTCGCCATCCTCTTCATCACCCACGACATGGGCGTCATCGAAGACGCTACCGACCGGGTAAATGTTATTTATGCGGGCGAAATCGTCGAGCGCGCCCCAACTGGGATGTTGTTTTCGGAGCCGGCCCATCCATACACGGAGGCGCTGTTACGGAGCATTCCTGGCCGGACGAACGCCGCGGATCGGCTCCCGACCATCGAGGGGGAGGTCCCGACGCCGACCGGCCAGGCCGAAGACTGTCGGTTCGCGCCGCGCTGCCCATACGCCTTTGCTGAGTGCCACGAAACTCCCCCCGAGCACGTCGACGTTGGAGCCGAACGCTCCGCTGCCTGCCTGCTCCACGAGGACGGAAGCGAAGAGGCGGCCGAACGGACCGTCTTCGACGGCAGCGAAGCCGTTAGCGGGGGTGATTCGGCGTGACGACCGACGAACCCCCCGTGATCTCCGTCGAGGAACTGAAAACATACTACGAAGAGGATGGATTCATCTGGTCGTCGCCACCCGTAAAGGCGGTTGATGGCGTCTCTCTCGACATCCACGAGGGCGAGACTATCGGGCTCGTCGGCGAATCGGGCTGTGGGAAGACGACGCTCGGGCGGACGATTCTGGGGCTGAACAACGCCACCGACGGAACCGTCACCGCGGCGGGGACAGACGTAACCGAGCTAAGCGGGCGCGAACGACGGCGCTGGCAACGCCGCGTCGGGATGGTGTTTCAGGATCCGCAGGAGAGCCTGAACGAGCGGATGACCGTTGGCGAAATCATCAAAGAGCCCCTGAAGACCCACGACTGGCCGTTCCTCCGGGTCGCAGTAGAGGACGTCGATGCGGAGGTGAAGGGGAGCGACGTGACGCCGTGCCGCCCCGACCGGGCCGCTGACATCACCGTCCGGCTCCGCAGCGACGGCACCAAGGTCAATGTGCGTGAGGGACTCCCGCTCACGGCTGAGGACCTGAACCTCAGCGTGAGCCGCGACGGGACGACGACCGTCTCGGTCGCCGTCAAGCGGCACAAATCGGAGCTACGCCGTGAGCGCGCCTTCGAACTCCTTGAGCAAGTCGGGCTAACGGAGGACCACTTCTACCGTTACCCGCACCAGTTCTCGGGCGGGCAGCGCCAGCGCATTGGCATCGCTCGGGCGCTCGCGCTGGAGCCGGACTTCCTGGTGCTTGACGAGCCCGTGAGCGCGCTCGACGTGTCCGTACAGGCGCGCATCATCAACCTGCTAGAGGATCTTCAGGACGAGCTTGGGCTGACCTACCTCTTTATTGCTCACGACCTCAGCGTCGTGCGCCACATCGCGGACCGGGTCGCCGTAATGTATCTGGGTAACATCGTGGAGCTGGGGCCAACCCGTGAGGTGTACGAAAATCCCGCACACCCCTACACCGTCTCGCTACTTTCGGCTATCCCCGGAAGCGGCTCGCCATGGGAGGGTGGGCGCGTCACTCTGCGTGGAACGCCTCCGAGCCCGCGGGACCCACCTGCTGGCTGTCCCTTTGCGACGCGCTGTCCCGCCAAAATCAGACCCGACGAGTGGGAGTTCCCGGAACGGACGTGGCGTGCGTTGGACGAACTGCGCGTCTTTTTCCGGACCCGCGCACGCTCCGAGCGCTCAGCGACGGCGGCACTCAAGAGCCTCGTCGGTCTCGACGCCGCGCGAGAGAGTTTGACCGAGACCGTCGAAGAACTCCTCGCGGAGCACGATCTGTCGCCCGCGGCTCAGTCTGTCATCGAAGAGGCACTCGAACACGCGCGAGCCGGTGACGACGCGGCAGCCGCCCAACGACTACGCGAGGCATTCGGCTCGCGCTGCGACGAGGAACACCCCAGCGGCTACGATGAGGGGCCGGGACGAACAAGCGCGTGTCTCCGTCACGAACCTAAGTACGAGAGTGCCGCAGAGGTCATCGCGGCTCGGGAGGACGAATGACCGGGCGGTCCAACCCGGATGCCGCTGTCGCCCGAGCGGCCCGTGTCGGCGCCGTGGTCGTCCGTTCCCTGTTCCGCGCGGATATCGCCGTCAAGACGAAACCGAACAAGACGGATACCGTCACGTGAGCTGACCGCAGGACCCAACGCGAGGTCATCGAAGCGACCCAAGAAGCCAACCCTAATGCCGCCGTTGTCGGCAAAGAGGAAGACAATCTAAAGTAGCTCCTTGGGTGGGGCGCCGGCGGGTAGTTGATTCCATCGACGAGACGTATAACTACGTCCGCGGTGGGTGGATGTGGACGACGAGCGTCGCTGTCCCGGATGGTGTGCCGACCGCGGCAACGAACGCTCTGTTCAGGCTTGGACCGATGCTTCAGTTAACACGACCGTTTCGCTTCGGTATCGTTGATCCTCGGCGTTAGACACGTTTGGACTCCTCCTGTGTCGGTAGCACCTCTTTCGAACGTCTGCGCCAGCGGTCGGGAGGGAGCGCTGAACACGGACGGGGTTCAAAGGGGAATCCGAGACGAGCGGTTGCGCTTGAGAGAGCGTAGCGCAATGAGCTGCCCCAAGAAGCCCTCCCGGTATCCTTACTACTCGCTGTATAGTGACGGTTCCACGCTATTTATTTAGGCCCGCCTAAAATAATACGTGATGACGCAGTCCGACGCTGACGCTCAAGACGAGACAGAGAGCGACCTGACCCTCATCAGAGAGGGTCGGGACTTCGAACAGGAGTACCGTCTGTCCGCCGCTGAGGCGGGGCGTTTCTTAGTTAAAATCGGTGAGCAGCTCCAGGAGAGCGATGAACTAACCATAACCGGTGACGAGTGGAAGCTCCCATTTAGTTTCGGTGAACCGGTTGAGCTTGAAGTCGAGTACGAAGGCTACGGCGAACAAGAGCTGGAAATAGAGGTCGAAATCCCTGGACGGACCGACGAGACGGCACCGTCCGTTGAGTGATTGGCTCTCTCGTGATTGACATCCTCGTCGCGCTAAAGCACGAGGCATTCGCCTTGAATTCTCCGTAACTGGCCTCCGGGTGCCGACGCCGAACAGCCAGCGCCGATGACGACATCCGAAAGCCCTCGGCCGCTCGGTATCCCACGACCACCGCTGCGCTCCTCGTGCCTGTGGTGCTCACGGGGACGGGGGACGACCAAGATGGCCTCACCCTTTCTGAGTCATTCAGAATGTCGGCTGTGTGACTGAGTATCGAGCCCGGTTGAACAGGTTCTTTGTTACGATACACCCCGCTCACCGCTCCCGTCCTCCGCGTCGCTCGCGGCCGACCCATCCGGGAATATGGGCGCTTTCCGTACCGCCCGCACCCATTTCAGGCTAAAATGAATCTGGTTTCGACGACAGCCTTGAGCGCGTTTTCGGTTGCGCCTCTCGCGGGCTTTTGCGTTCCAGCTCTTTGGGCCGTTCCGCGACACGCTCCCGTACACGGCGGTCGAGATCGCTGTCGACGCGCTGATCCACGGCGCCGTGCTGATAGAGTTTCTCCAGCGGATCGCCGGGCCGGGGAGCCCGCTCACGTCGTCGCGACTTCGTCGCAACCGTCATAACTTCAGAGGATAGATCTCATGCGTCCTTTTTTCCCGCCAAAAGCTTGATTAAAACCTCGCTAAATCAATAACAGTCCGTCATTCGAGTACCGCTCCAGCAGGCGCTTGTTTCACTGCGAACCGTTCGCGTGAACTTCGTCGAACAAGTCTGTAACCCGCTGTTCGATATCGTTTCGGATCTCACGGACATGATCGAGATCTTGGCCGTCAGGATCTGTTAGCGCCCAGTCGCGAACATCTATCTCTTCAGCATCGAGTTCGAGTGTCGAACAGCCCATTGTGGCGACGACGTCACATGATTCGAGCTCAGTCGTTGAGACTTCTCGAGGGACTCGATCCGAGAGATCGATCTCGTGGTCTTACATGACCGCCACGACCTCGTCGTGGACGCTATCGGCGGGGTGAGTCCCACCGGTAATGATCTCAACACTGTCTTCGAGTCCACGACGGTCACGCTCGCGTTCGGCGAACGCTGTTGCCATCTGACTGCGACCAGCATTTTGTACACAAACGAATCCTAGAGTAACCGGCAACTCATCACTCACAAACAGCAGAATCGATGCCGTCGACTTGAGCACTTATATGTGATGTATATACGTCTCAATAGCTCAACACGGGTCTGAGAGTACTTCTCAGATAGCCTATCAAGAGCCGCTGTGCCTGAAGTAACAGCTATACCGATCCCACTCGCTTGTGGAGGTGTGACTGAATCCGATGAGCGGACGGGCCACCAGATCGCGTTCGTGTGCGTCCAAAACGCAGGACGGAGCCAAATGGCGGCGGCGTTCGCTGAGCGCGAGCGCGACCGTCGCGGTGTGGGCGATCAGCTTACGATCGTTACCGGTGGCACACAGCCCGCAGACCACGTCCACGAGATCGTCGTCGAAGCAATGAGAGAGCGAGACATCGATCTCAGCGACCGAACGCCGCGAGAGGTGACGCCAGACGAGCTACAAGCGGTCGATGTCGTCGTCACGATGGGGTGTTCCGCATCGGACGTGTGCCCGGCGACGTGGAACGGTGAGAATCGCGATTGGGGGCTCGACGATCCCCACGAGCGCCCGATCGAGCAGGTTCGTGAGATTCGTGACGAGATCGAAGAACGTGTCGTCTCGCTGTTCGACGAACTCCTGTCGCAGACGCCGTCCGCGGAGTGACAATTGGCAGGGTCGTCAGCCGGAATGACCCCTGTCGACCTCCGCTAACAGCAGCCGTCGTCGTCGGCGCCGCAGACGCTCCCGTAGTCGACACCGGTCTCGTCGCCGATCGCCTCGTTACACTGCATCACCATCGTGGTAAACGCGAACTCCGAGGAGGACTCTTTCGCCGTCGCGAGCTCTTCGCCGAGCGCCTCGGCGGCCGCGACGACCGCTTCGTCAGTCACTTCGGACTCGCTGGCGTCCTGACCGGAAGCGCTCAACAGCACCCACCTCCGGTGGATCGCGCGAACCCCTCGCCGATCTCGTCGCTGATGGTGTCGTTCGTCCGCTGAAGCAGTTCTATCAAATCGGCCTGTGCGGCCTGCTGACGCTGGATCGTCTCGTTGTTCGACATCTCGGTCTGGAGCTGCTTCAGCTCGGCCATCACCGATTCGTCGAAGCCGCCGCGTTGCATCTGCTGTTGCTTCTGCTGGTACTCGCGGAGCAGCGCCATCGCGTCGTCATCATCCTGTAACGCCTCTTCGGCCGCGACGAACTGCTGATACGTCTCAGACTCGCCGAGCGTGTCGAGGAACTCGTGGAGGGCCGCCTCGACGTTGGCTTCTACGTCTTCCTCATCGGGTACGCCCACGCTGTCCTCGGCCGCACCTTCCACGTCCTGTGCGTCGCTCACGAGGGCGTCACCTCCGGTGCGTCCGCTCCGACAACGTCTGCGAGTCCGGTAATCTCCTCACCGAAGGCGCTGAGTTCGTCGAGCCCGATCGGTTCGTCCTGCCGGAGCGGCGCCAACATCAACGGCGCGTCGAACCGGTCACGGATCTCGTCGAGATACTGCGCCTGCTGAGCGCGCCGATTCGCGAAGAAGGCGTTGTCGCCGTACTCCTCGGGGAGGAGGTAGTTGGCGACGACCAGCGAGGTCTCGATGCCGACCTGATCTTTGAGGTCGGCGGCGGCCCGGTAGGCTTCCATCATAGGCGTGTACTCGGGGTACATCACGAACGCGAACGTGCTCCGTTCGGGGTCTTTCATCGTCTCGATGACCTCGTCGTACTGGTCGCCTTTGGCGGGGGCAGCCCCCTTCGTCAGCGAGCCGAGGTCCATGAACCCCTTCCAGTCGGAGGGAAGTTCGAGCAAGCGAAGGGTGTGGCCTGTCGGCGCCGTGTCGAAGACGACCACGTCGTAGCCGTCCTCGTCGAAGTAGCTCACGAACTTTTCGAGCGCGGCCATCTCCTCGGCACACGGCGATTCCAGTTCCTCTTCGACGTTCGCGATCGCGGCGTCGACGTCGATCTGCGTGTCCTCTTTGTCCTCGTACATCTCGGTGACGTGGTCGAGGACCTGCTCGCGGTACTCCGCAAGCGCTTTCTCTTGGTCGATCCGCGCCGCGTCGAGATTCTCCTGGCCGACCGAGGTGGGCTCGTGGCCCACGGGCTCGCCGAAGATGTCCTCTAAGTGCGCAGCCGGGTCAGTCGTGACGACAAGCGTCTCGTGGCCCGCCTCAGCGAGTTTTGTCGCTGCCGTCGAGGCGACCGTGCTCTTGCCGACGCCACCCTTCCCGGTGAAAAAGAGGTACTGCGTCTCCTCGCCCGGCGTGAGCTGGTCGACAACCGCGTCGGCGTCCGCCATCGAATCGAACTCGACCGCACCGTCAGCGTCCACGTCGGTCGCGGTCCCGACGTCGACGGTCGCCTCCGTGCCGTCGTAGAGGACACCGCCCACGTCAGCGAGCAGGTCGAGCCCGGCTATCTCGCCGGGCTGGAGCGGGTACGTCGCCGTCGCGTCCGCGTCGAACTCCTCTCGGGCGCGCTCGATAACGGCCTGCTCGTCCGCGCGTTTCCCCTCGAAGAAGGGGTCCTCGCACACCGACTCTGGGAGGTAGCCGTTGAGGATCAACAGCTGCGACTCGATCCCGAGGTCGCCGAGGTCGCTCGCGCTGCGTTCGATCTCGTCGATCGAGGAGTCCTCCGGCTTGCCGACGAAGGCGAAGGAAGTGCGCTCGTCGTCCTGGAGCGTGTCGATCGCGCGCTCATAATCCTGTTTTTTGTCCTCCATCGAGGCCGCCGGCCCGATACAGGTCGAGCCGCCCTTCTCGAGTTCGGCGTTCCAGTCGGAGGGGAGCTTCATCAGCCGGATGGTGTGGCCCGTTGGCGCCGTGTCGAAGACCACGACGTCGTACTCCGGGCTGTCCATGAAGTCGACGAAGTTGTCGAAGGCGGCGATCTCCTCGACGCAGGGGCTGTTGAGTTGCTCTTCGACCGTCTGGATCTCCTCTTCACCGAGCAGTTCGCGCATCGGCTCGATCGTCTCCTGGCGGTACTCCTCGGCGGCGGTGTCCGGGTCGATCTCGATCGCCGAGAGGTTCTCGATCCCGTCGATCGCGGTGACCTCGTGGCCGATCGACTGCCCGAAGATGTCCGAGAGATTCGGGGCAGGGTCGGTGGTCACCAGCAGCGTCTCGTAGTCGTTGTCGGCGAGCCACGTCGCGGTCGCACAGCTCACCGTGCTCTTGCCGACGCCGCCCTTCCCGCTGAAGAAAACGAACTCGGTTTCGTCGCTATTTGGTTCGACGACCTCACGCGCGCTCGTCGCTGTCGACTGTGATTGTGCCATTTATTAGGCCTCCTGTGGCGCGGCGTTGCCGTCGATGGCCGCGGTCAGTTCGTCGTACGAGAGGTACTCGCCCTCGGCGACGATCTCGTCGTCGACGACCGTGATGGGGAGAATCGACGGTCCGTCCTCCTGAACGCGGTCGTAGATCCGCTGCGTTTCGAGGAACTGATCGATGTTGTGCTGCATGTTCGCCCGGTTGACTTCGAGCTCGTCGAACGCGTCTTCGAGCTGGTCAAGCGCCGCGCTGACCTCAACAAGTTCGTCGTCGGGGTCGGGACCGCAGACGCCGGTGGAGCAACACATCGCTTCTTCGTACAGGGTGAGTTCGGTCATGATTGAGTCGGATCGCGGTCGTACGTCTGATGTATCGTTCACAGCAGGACACGTTTGTTTGTCCTCTCTGTGGCCGATTCATTTGAACAAACTCTCATACAATTATAAGCTCTTCGGTCGGATATCTCCACATCGGTCGCACAGTCATTCCATCTTGAACGGCCGAGACCCCCCGATCACCCGATAAATCCGTTGGTGGCCCACGATCCTGGGTCGTCGACACACGTCGTGGTTCGACACTTCGACGCCGGGGCACTCACGGGGACGAGCGCACTTTCGACATCACCGTTCTGGATCTGCCGCGTCGCAGTCGGCGGAATCCAAACCGCGTCGCCAGCTTCGATTTCGGGGGATTCGTCGTCGATAACGACGGTAGCTTCACCCTCTAAGAGGACGTATATCTCCTCGTGATCCTCCGCGGCGTGGTCATGCGACTTATTCCGCCATCCGGGTTCACAGCGCGCGATTGACACGCCGACCTGCTCGCTATCGAGCGAGTCGGTAAGCGGCCGCATCGCGCCCGAGGTGGTCTCGATGTCGGTGTAATTGACCCGTTTGTAGGAACCGGTCACGGCGAACACCCTGTAGCGGCGCATTCGGTCGTATCATTGCTCGAGCCTGCCGGGATGGTCGTTGTCGATCGGCAGACACCCGCCACAAGTCTCGTCTCTTTCACACGAGACAATATTTGAGAGATTACTATATTGTTTTCGCTGTCCAGCTATCAGTTGAGACGGCGCTCCGCAACGTTTAATCCCGGCTTGGTTCAATTGTTTGTATGTCATCTACCGAGCGTTTACAGCGGTACGTCGCCGACGAGTGTGGCTCCTGTACGGATGAAGACCTCGCCGACCGGTTAGCGGAGCTAGAAGAACTGAACGAGAGCGTCGGTGGATCCGACCTGGCGACCGATATTGAGCTGCTGTCGGCGCTCGGCAACGAGACGCGATACAAGATCGTCCGGATGCTCCACGCTGCTGACGACGAGGAGCTGTGCGTCTGCGAACTCTCGCCACTCTTAGACGTGAGCGACAGCGCGATCAGCCACGCCCTCTCGCAGCTCACTGACGCCGGCCTCGTCACGCGCCGGAAAGAAGGGAAGTGGCGGATGTATCGCGCCACGCCGCGCGCGAACGCCGTCCTCGTCGCGCTCGACGGGTCGAGGTCGCTGTAAGAAGGGTCCCGGCTCAGAGGAAGCTGAGACGTTCTGTCAGCGCTACAGTCGCCGGTGGCAGATCGAGAGTGAGTACAAATCGAACAAAGGTGATTTTCTCGCGAAGACCTCCTCGAAAGATTACCGTGTTCGCCTATTCTACTTCGTGTTCGCGGTCCTCTTGTACAATATCTGGCGGCTGACCGACTTCCTGCTGAAAGCGGATATCGACGGCGAGATGGACTACGCACCTGTGATTACTGCGGGTGAGTGTGTTGAGCTCGTTGCCTCGGCGTTGATCCCGCACGACTAATCGGCTGAGCTCTCGCTGGGTCCGCCGCTCAAGAGTGACAACCGTATTCAGCAGCGCCAAAATCCACGCAATTTCGTACGCTCGTCCGGTAGTTCGAGAGTAAGGATTCAAAATCGATCCCTGAACGCTGAGAATCACCACGACTTGATGGCTATTCGATCCAAAACTAGCCTATCCTCCGAAACTGTGGGTTTGAAAGCGGCGAGATATTCATATAGCGACATACAATATACTATTGGATCTATGCCGCTAAGAATGGCTCTCGCACCCGATACCACCGGATAAGCTCTCACAAAATCACATAGCGCCCGAATATATTACTTTGTCTTAGTCGAGTAAGACAGAGTAA
>NZ_SGTX01000029.1:0-24001 GCF_005435025.1 Halorubrum sp. CGM4_25_10-8A
AGGTTGACACACCATTGCATTGGTCTGTGTGGTGTCCGGTCCATCCAGCGGCTTGGATGACACCGAACGACCACGGCTCACATCAGATCGCCGCTTACGCCGGAGCGCAGGGGGCGCGATCCTCATCCTTCGCGGACCTGAACGTACCGGGCGACGGGTCATAAACCCATCGAAACGGTACGGGTCCAGCGAAACCGGGCCGAGTTGAACGGCCCGAGTCCGCGTTGCGTTCTTCGCATTTCTTCGAATGCCCGGGGTATACTTAACCCCGTCGAACCAACTCCACTACGTCATGCGGTTTCATGGCGTAAAACAGTGATAACTGACCGGATCGAATCGATGTGCGGCAGCGTCTATCCGAGACGAGTTCTCTGTGCCGGTGTAGTGATCAAGCCCGGACTGTTCCGGTCGAGCAGTACCGAAAACGAGAGATCGGAACCGGAGCGTCCGGGAGCTACTCCTCGTCGAGGTACTCGATGCCCTGCTTCGAGACGTTAGCCTTAGTGATGTCGTTGAGGTCGTTGAGCCAGAAGTCGTCGTCCGCCTCGTCGACCTCGGGGGCGTTGTCCTTCCACGCCCAGCCCTCGTACTCGTGGACTTTCTGCGTCCCCTTTTCACGGAGACGGAGCGTCGTTCGTTGCGCCTCCTCCTCCGAAGGCGCCGGCTCGAGCGTTCGAGCCGCCTTGAGTGCCGCCTGACGCGGCATGTTCCCCGAGAACTCACTCGGTTCCGATCCGTCTTCCTCTCGAAGGGCAAAGTTTCGCTTACCGTCTTCACGTACCATGGTTTTGCCTCCATGTGACACCAGCACACAGTGTGTAATAAATATATCGGGGAAATGAAAGCTGTGCGGCACAACATTTATATACTGTCTCGGCCGCTGCTAGCGGTTTGGAACGCCGACGAGACGAGTTGACCGACCCGCGGAGGATTTCAGGCGGACGGCGAGCGCGAGACGGTGTTCACACGAACAGTCGGAGGGGAGTTGCCAGTCGGTCGACTAGCCGGGGAGTCGATCGGCCAAGGGAGCCGACGACGCACCCGCGCGGTTGGCTCGTCGGGCATACGAATACGCGTAAACAACACTTATGTGTCTGCTATGGCGAAGTGCGACAAGTACACCCGCGATGGTCCGCAAAAAGAAGCTCAGCCCCAGTGGCGCCAAGGACGACGAGGGGGAGTACCACAACGTCCACGTGAACCTTCACGAGGACGAACTCGCCGTCGCCGGCATGGAAATCGGCGACGAGGTGTTCGTCCGAGTCCGAGACGGGAAGATAATCATCCAGAAGGCGGACGCGAACCCGGAGCAGCTCGAACACGACTTCTGACGCGGACCCGCGGGATTTTCGTCGGCAAGGACGCCGCCGAGCGGTCGCGACGCGGACTGCGGTCGGCGGATTGATTGTCGCTCGTGACGAGACACGCACGATGGGCGCGTATGACCTGTTGAAGCCAGCACTGTTCCGGCTGCCGCCGGAGACCGCACACGGACTGATCCACGGACTCCTCGGCGGCGTTCAGGGGACTCCGGTTTCCGCCGCGCTCGCCGAGCGGTACGTGGTCGGCGACGAGCGGCTCGCGGTCGACGCGTTCGGGTCGAAATTCCCGAATCCAGTGGGTGTCGCCGCCGGTTTCGACAAGAACGCACACGTGCCGCGAGCGCTGTCGTCCCTCGGGTTCGGTCACGTCGAAGTCGGCGGCGTCACCGCCGAGCGGCAGCCCGGGAACCCCCGTCCGCGGCTGTTTCGCTTGCGCGAGGACGAGGCGCTCGTCAATCGGATGGGGTTCAACAACGAGGGCGCTGACGTGGTCGGCGAGCGGCTCGATCGCGACCCGCTCCCGGACGTGCCGGTCGGGATCAACATCGGGAAGTCGAAGTCGACACCGCTCGAGGACGCCCCGGACGATTACTTGTACACGTACGAGCGCGTCGCGGACGCGGGCGACTACTTCGTCGTCAACGTCTCCAGTCCCAACACGCCGGGACTCCGCGAGCTCCAGAACCGCGACGCGCTGGAGCGGATCCTCGGGACGCTGGACGACGCGGGCGCAGACCCCCTCCTCGTGAAACTCTCCCCGGATCTTCCGGAGCCAGCGGTCGAAGACGCGCTCGGGGTCGTCAACGACCTCGATCTGGACGGCGTCATCGCGACCAACACGACGACATCGCGGCCGGACTCGGTGCGGAGTCACAACCGAGCGGAACGCGGCGGCCTCTCGGGGAAGCCGATCGAATCGCTCGCGACGGATCGGGTACGGTTCGTCGCCGAGCGCACGGACGTGCCGGTGATCGGTGTCGGGGGGATCTCAGACGCCGCGGGCGCCTACGAGAAGATACGGGCCGGCGCCTCGCTCGTCCAGCTATACACGGGGCTCGTCTACGAGGGGCCGAGCCTCGCGCGCGACATCAACGAGGGACTGCTCGAACTGCTCGAACGCGACGAGTTCGACTCGATCGAGGACGCGGTCGGCGCGGACCTGTGAGCGGGTCGAGAGGCGGAAGGGGAGGGCGGGCTACGCCTCGTTACGCACGATGACGACGACGTCGTCGGCCTGAAGCAGCTCGCCCTCTCCCTGGTACTGCCGCTCTTCTTCGACCGCGAACTCGTCGTCGACCAGCGTGACGCTCGCGACGTGAAGTTCGTCGCCGTCGATCTTGTACTCCCCCTGCGCGAGAGCGGCCTCGATGTCCCCGACCTGATCGCCGTACTTCGGGCCGACGGTGGCGTAGTCGAGGTCGATGCCCGTGATCACCGTCTCGACGGGCGCGTCGCCGTCGGGGTGGACCGCGAGGTCGTCGACGTGCATCACGCCGGTGATGTCGTCCTCGAAGCCCCGCACGTCGGCGTACACCTCCACCGCGTCGAGCGCGGCGGTGAGAGGGAGCTGATTCTCGCTTTTGTACTTCCGGAGCGCGCCGACGACGGCGGTGGCGGCGGTCCCGGCGTCGCGGTCGGCCTCGATTCCGAGCGGCTCGGGCCAGTCGGCGAGGTGGATCGAGTCGCTCGCACCGTCGGCGAGCGAGACCCCTTCGGGTGTGGCCCCGTCGACCGCGTCGGCGTACATGTCGTGCCACAGCTCCTCGGTAACGTGCGCAAGGAGCGGGGCGAACAGCTTCAGGAACCGTCGGTGCGCGGTGCGGAGGGTGTACGCCGCCGCGTCGTCCTCGCGCTGTTTCGCGATCTCGAGGTAATCGTCACAGAACGTGTTCCAGAAGAAGCTCCGGAGCTCGTCGCGGGCCTTCGAGAACGCGCGGTCGTCGAGGAGCTCGGTGAGCCGCTCGACCTCGGCGTCGAGCTCGGCGAGGAGCCAGCGGTCGAGCTCGCGGAGGCCTCCCTCGGGCTCGGCCGGGAACGGCTCCGGCGCGAGCGACTCGACGAGCTTCGAGGCGTTCCACAGCTTCCGGATCAGCTTCTCGCCCGCGCGGAGGTCCTTCTCCTTGAACGGGAAGTCGTCGCCGACGGCGGTGCCGGCCGCCCAGTAGCGCGTGGCGTCCACGGGGAACTCCTCGAGGACCGCCTCGGGCTCGACGACGTTGCCGACGGACTTCGACATCTTCTCGCGGTTCTCGTCGAGGACGTGGCCGTTGATCATCGTCTCCTCGAACGGGACCTCGCCGGTGTGCTCGTAGCACTTGACGAGGGTGTGGAACAGCCAGAAGCTGATGATGTCGTGGCCCTGCGGTCGGAGGTCGAACCGGTACAGCTCCGGGCGCTCCATCGTGAACTCCTCGGCCTCGTCGTCCCAGTCCCAGCCGGCGTTGACGAGGGGCGTGAGGCTGGAGGTGGCCCACGTGTCGAGCACGTCGTCCTCCGGCTGGAAGGCGTCGTGCCCGCACTCGGGGCACGCGTCGACGGGCGGGTCGTCCGACAGGGGGTCGACCGGGAGGTCGGCCTTCTCGGCGATGACCTCCTCGCCGCAGCCCTCGCAGTACCACACCGGGAACGGGATTCCGGATGACCGCTGACGGGAGATGAGCCAGTCCCATTGGAGCCCCTCGACCCAGTGTTCGTACCGGGTGAACATCTTCTCGGGCGACCAGTCCATCTCGCGACCGATCTCGAGGTACTCGTCCGTCTTGTCGAGCATCTCGATGTACCACTGCTCGGTGACGAGGAACTCGACGCTCGTCCCGCAGCGCTCGTGGACGTTGACCGTGTGGGTGATGTCGCGGCGGTCGAGCAGCGCGCCCGCCTCGTCGAGGTCTTCGACGATCGCTTCGCCCGCCTCGTCGGCGTGGAGCCCTTCGTACTCCCCGGCGAGGTCGGTCATGTGGCCGGACTCGTCGATGGCGACCCGGAGGTCGAGGTCGTGGACCTGGTACCACTCGATGTCGTTCTGGTCGCCGAACGTACAGCACATTACGATGCCGGAGCCGGTCTCCATGTCGACGCGCTCGTCGGCGATGATCGGCACCTCGTGGCCGAACAGCGGGACCTCCGCGGACTCGCCGACGAGGTCCTGGTTCTCGTCGTCGTCCGGGTGGACGAAGACGGCGACGCACGCGGGGAGGAGTTCGGGCCGCGTCGTCGAGATAACGAACTCGTCGGCGACCTCGTCGTTCCCGTCGCGTCCGGCGACGGGGAACGCGATGTCGTTGAAATGGCTGGCCTGCTCGTCGTCCTCGGTCTCGACCTGCGAGATGGCGGTCTCGCACTCGGGACACCAGATCGCGGGGGCCTTCTCGCGGTACTCCCGGCCCTGCTCGTACAGGTCGACGAACGACAGCTGCGAGACGCGCTGGACGCGGGGTTCGATCGTCTGGTACGTGTGGTTCCAGTCGACCGACACGCCGAGCGATTGGACGTTCTCGGTGAACTGCTCCTCGTAGTCGGCGCAGACCTCCCGGCACTTCGCTTGGAACTCGCGCCGCTCGAAGTCCTGATGCCGGATGTCGAGCTCGTCCTCCGTGAGCCGCTCGGAGGCGATGCCGTTGTCGTCGTAACCGAACGGGAAGAACGTCTCCCCACCGTTCATCCGCTCGAAGCGCGCGACGAAGTCCTGGAGGGTGAACCCGTACAGGTGGCCCATGTGGAGGCTGCCCGATACCGTCGGCGGGGGCGTGTCGATAGAGAAGACGGTGTTCGGGTCGACCGGGTCGTCGTCGGAATAGGCGTACGTCTCCTCGTCGACCCATCGCCGCTGCCAGCGCGGCTCGACGGCGTCGGGGTCGTACTCACCACTGGGCATTTCGGTCACACGTTCCGCCGGTTCCCCCTTAACGGGCTCGGTTGTGCGGGACATCGGCGCACGCCGAGCGCTTCAGACCGTGTCGTCGAGGTCGTGGTCGGCCGCCATCTTCGACGCCTCCGTCGCGAACCGCTCGACCTCGTCCGCGGGCGTCTCCCCCAACGCGGTCTCGTCGACCTCGCGGCCGGCGGTGATCCCGCCACCGGTGACGAGCCGCTGTTCGGCCAGCTCCTTCGTGTGTATCCGCTTGCCGTCCTCAGTGGCGTAGGTGAGCCGCACGAGCCCCTTCGAGTCGAACTGCCGGTCAACGAGCCAGACCGTGGTCATACGCGGCAATCGGTGCCTGCGACGCTTAAGAAGGGCGGTCGGCCGTTGGAAACCGAGGGGGGAGGTCGGTGTCGGAGATGGGTTGCGGTGACGCGTGCCGACGAACAGCTGTCAGGACGCGTGCCGACGAACAGTCGTCAGGCTGTGAGTCGCGCGCGCGAGGTCGCCGGCGCTGCGCGCCGGCTGCCGGAGCATCTTCGGTTCTCGCTGGAGTCGGGAGCGAAGCGAGCGACGAGGCCGGGGCTTCGGAGGTAGTTACCGAGGATTGACCGTCGAATCCGAGTCAGTCATCGAATCAGAACCAACCGGAGCCCTACACGTCTCGTCGTCACCGCTTTGTATCGGCTCGCCGAACAGGTGAGCATGTACGTCGAGTTCGACCGCGACACCTGCGTCGGGATGTACCAGTGCGTCGCCGAGTGGGACGCCTTCGAGAAGGACCTGAACGACGGAAAGGCCGACTTAGCGGGGAGTACCGAGGAGGACGAGGACCTGTTCGTCGTCGAGGTGCCCGACGGCGAGGAGCTCGACGCGAAGTTCGCGGCGCGCTCGTGCCCGGTCGACGCCATCGAGGTGTACGACGACGACGGCGAGCAGGTGGTGTGAGCAGTTCCGGTCGCTCGATCGGTTGCGTATAAACAACAGCCGGTGTCTCGATCTGAGCGAACACCGCCGAAGCCCCGCCCCGCGGCCTCACGCCTCCCCGGCCTCGTCGGCCGCCTTTCGCGACTCCATCGCACGCGCTCCTCGCGGCCGCCGGTGGCGACCGCTCGGAGGCGCGCGCCGAGGTAGATAGTCGGGAAACGCGTCGACTCCTGCCCGAGTCTATTTATAACTGATCGGCTACGTCCTCGGCGAAGTACGTGATGATGAGGTCCGCGCCCGCGCGCTTGAGCGCCGTGAGCGACTCCAGCGCGGTCGCCTCCAGGTCGAGCCACCCCTTCTCCGCGGCGGCGTGGAGCATCGCGTACTCGCCGGAGACGTTGTACGCCGCGATGGGACGGTCGAACTCTCGCCGGAGGTCGCCGACGATGTCGAGGTAGGGCAGGCCGGGTTTCACCATCAGCACGTCGGCGCCCTGCTCGGCGTCGAGGCGGGCCTCTCGGAGCGCCTCGCGGCGGTTCGCGGGGTCCATCTGGTAGTGGCGTCGGTCACCGAACGCGGGGGCGCCGTCGGCCGCGTCGCGGAAGGGGCCGTAGAAGGCGGACTCGTACTTCGCCGCGTAGCTCAGGATGGCCACCTCCTCGTGGCCCGCCGCGTCGAGCGCCTCGCGGATCGCTTTTACCTGCCCGTCGGTCATCGCGGAGGGAGCGACCACGTCGGCGCCCGCGTCGGCCTGCGAGACTGCGGTGCGCGCCAGCAGGTCCAGCGTCTCGTCGTTCTTGACGGTGAGCGTCGGATCCGACTCGGCGCTCTCCTCGATCACGCCGCAGTGTCCGTGCTCGGTGTATTCACAGAGGCAGACGTCGCCGATGACGGTGACATCGGTCTCGGCGGAAATCCGGCGGATCGCGCGCTGGACGACGCCGTCGTCCGCGTACGCCCGGCTCCCGGACGCGTCCTTCGACTCGGGGACGCCGAAGAGGATGACGGCCTCGACGCCGGTGTCGCTGACCTCGGCGACCCGGTCGACCGCCTCGTCGACCGGCACGCGCTCGTGGCCGGGCATCGTCTCGATCGGGACGCGCTCGTCGGTCGTGGCGTCGACGAAGACGGGGGCGACGAGGTCCGACGCGGAGAGGTCGGTCTCGGCGACGAGCGGGCGAACGCCGTCGGTCCGGAGGCGGCGGGGCCGGTCCGTGAGGTCCATACCGGTTGTTCGGGTCCCGCCGACTTTTAGCGTTCGTCTCCGGCCGATTACTCGGAGGACTCGACGTCGATCCGGTCGCGGAGCTCCGCGAGCTCGTCCGACTCGGCGAGCTCCTCGACGCGCTGTTTGAAGTGGGACTCACAGAGGCCGACGACCACGCCGCCCTGCTCCGCCTCGTACGTGGCCTCCCGGTCGCAGTAGTGACACCGCATACCCGGCCCTCGGTCCGGCGCGGGCTTAATCCTGTTCGTCGGGCGTCGCCGCGGCGGCGGAGTCGCCCGTCGCGGACCCGTCTGTCGGGACCGCCTCGGGGAGCCGATCGCGGACGGGCTCGAACGCCGACGCCGTCAAGCCCGCGACGCCGAGCGTCCGCTCGTGCGCGTCCGTCCCGCCCGTTCTGAGCAGGTCGGCCTCGGCGGCGAGGCGGTCGATCCGCGAGTCGTCGACGGCGCGACCGTAGGGGTAGAAGCGCTCGACCGCGTCGATCGCGGCCGACTCGCGGGCGACGTCGAGCGCCTCGTCGACGCGCTCGTACCGGAACGGGTGAGCGAGGCCGACGAGCGCGCAGGCGTCGTCGAGGAGGTCGAGCCCCTCGTCGAGCGGCGTCACGTCGCGCGCGACGTAACACGGACCGTCGTTCCCGATCAGCTCGTCGAACGCCCCGGCGTAGTCGTAGGGGGCCCCCGACTCGTCGATCGCCCGCGCGATGTGCGGTCGCCCCAGCCCGGCGCGGGGCTCGATGTCGAGGTCGACGCCCAGCCGCTCCTCGACCGCGTCGAGGATGGCGGCGCCGCGCTCTCGGCGGTCGCGCTGGAGACGGTCGATCTCCGCGTCGAGCGCGTCGGTGTGTTCGACGCCGTAGCCGAGAAGGTCAAGCCGCCCGAACCCGGCGTCGACGCGGAGTTCGATCCCGCGGACGATCCGGACGCCGTCGCGCTCGACGACCGGCGCGTCTATCTCGGGGTGAACGCTGTCGTGGTCGGTGACGGCGACCCAGTCGACGCCGGCCTCGCGGGCGGCCGCGGGGACTTCGTCGAGCGTCATCGTGCCGTCCGAGAGGGTCGTGTGGGCGTGGAGGTCGGCGACGACGCGGTCGTCAGAGGCGGCGGGCATACCGGCGAGTAGTCGGGCGCGCCACTAAGCGACGGCGGTTCGAGGGGACCGATCGGACCGGGCCGTCGAACCGGAGCAGCCCCGATATAAGGCAATATAAGGTATCCCCTCCGACTAAGGTCGTACATGGACAATCATTAAGGACTGCTGGCGGCTCCCTACTGTTGATGCGCTTGAACGGCGTCGACGACCGACTCGAACGGCACCAGTACCCGACCACCTCTGAGGAGATCATCGCGGCTCACGGAAACGCGACCGTAGAGCTCGCGAACGGGTCCGAGCGGCTCGGCGACGTCTTGGAGCGGTTCGGCGATCAGACGTTCGAAGACGCGGAGGACGTGTTCACCACGCTCCGGGCCGGCGTCTGTCACCGCGGCGTCGGTCGCCGGTTCTACTCGGACCGCGACCCGACCACCGACGCGGAAGAGGGGCCCTCGCCCGTCTCGTTCTGAGGCGGCGAACCGCGCGGGATCCACGCACGTTTTTTCGGAACTCGATCGCGGAGCGTCGCCGATCCGCTGCGAGGGAGAGAGCTCGGCTCGGCGGAACCCCGCGAGGCTACGAGACGCCGTCGACGACCCCGGAGAGGTCGAGCGGGACCGACCCCTTCCGATAGCCCTCGATCGACCCGTCCGGCTCGGCGCGGTAGACGACCGCGGGCTTGTGACGGACCGCGGGTTCGGCCTCACGCACGGCGGCCCACTCGTCGGCGGGAAACGACGAGCAGTCGACGAACAGCGTGACGCCGCCGGCGTGGGCCGCGAGCTGTCCGCTGGTCTTCGTCTCGGCGGTGTCGCGGACGGCGGCGACCGGATCGTTCGCGGACCGCCCCGCGGTCGGCTGCGGGCGCGTGACCTCGACGAGGTGACCGGTCCCGGTGTCGGGCTCCGTCGCGCGGAAGTCGAGCGAGTGTCCCGTCGTCACCTCGATCTCCGGGGTGACCTCGTACCCCGCGTCCGCGAGGATCCGGGCCGCGGTGAACTCGGCGATGGCCGCGCTCATCCGGACGAGGTCCCGCGAGGCGGAGGTACCGAGCTTCCCGGCCATCGTCTCGCGGTAGTCGTCGAGCACCCCAGGTCGGAGGGTCTCCTCGACGAACCCCGTCCCGGCGTCGCGGGTCGCGTCCGGGAACCCGGCCGCGTGGTCGCGGAAGAACGCCCGGCTCGTCTCCGCGCCGTCCTTCGAGCAGAACACGGGGAGAAAGAGCCACGAGACGTGGGGGTACTCCGCCAGCCACGGCTCGTCGTCGTGGAGGCCGGCGAGCAGCTCCCGCTGTGCCCACCGAGAAACGGGATACGGCGCCTCGTCGAACCCGTACTTGTCCGTCCGCCAGAGCTCGCTCGGCGTCTCCGTGTTGCCCAGCCAGTACCCGACGGGACCGCCCTCGGCGCCGGCCGGCGGGTCGGCGTCGTCGTCGGTCCAGCAGAACAGCGCGAAGGAGTCGTCGTCCATGTCGAACCGCCGCGCCTCGTAGTCGGGCGGCGGCGCGAACCACGGGTCGCCGGCGGTCGACCCGAGGTTCTCGTCGAGGGGACGGCCGAGCTGCGACCGGACCCGGTCCGCGGTCCACCGGCCGGGCGAGCGCCTGAATCGGAGGGGTTGGGCCACGAGCGTTTGGTATCACGTCGCGGGGTTAATCGATTCCGGTGGACGTGGCCGAACATTCATCATCTATGATACGTTTACCGACAGGTATATTACAGGAAACGGCTAAGTGTAGTCGTACCATGTCAATGGGTGCCTATGACGAGGCCGAACACGAGCGTCGCGAGAAGAAGACCAGCGAAGTCGACGCCGACTTCGACGCGGAGCGGCCCGAGTACTCCGGTTCCCTGACCTACGACTCGGGCGACTCCACGGAGGCACTCCTCGACAAGTTCGAAGAGCTTCAGGGGAAGTGACGCGGCCGCGGCGACGCCGCGCCTTTTAATTCCGTTCTCGAACGCCGATAGCGGTCGCGCTCTCGATACCGGCCGTGCTATTGTACCGGACTCGCTGCCGATAGCGACCGCGTCTCACGTGAGCAGGATCGCCGCGCCGCAGACGAGCGCGACCGCGATGACGTGCCCCACCACCGCGCCGAGCAGCACGGGCTCGGAGAGTAAGAACGGGACGAGCGCGAGCTGAACGAGCGAGAAGCCGATGTTCTCGGCGTCGAGCCGGCGGACGGTCGCCCGCTCCTCGGACGGGAGGTTGACGTGGACGGCGCGCCACAGGGCGACGACCGCGCTCCACCACGAGGTCCCGATGCGGTACGTCAGGTCCCAAAGGACGAGCAGCGTGAGGTAGACGACGGGAATCGGCGGGTCCGCGCCGAACAGGCGGTTGATGAGGGTCCCGTCCCACGCGAACAGGTACGTCACCAGCGCGATGAACGCCAGCACGCCCAACACGATCTCGATGCTCGACCCGAACAGCAGCCGCTTGTGTTCCGGAGGGGTTCCGAGCAGGCGGTTCTTCGCGCCCAAGCGGTGCATCTCGACGCTGCCGACCGCGGCGACGACGACGGCGACCGTCCCGGCGGCCACGGCGTTCCAGACCCCGTAGTACCACCCGAGCGCCACCACGCCCACCTCGAAGATCACGAACTGGAGCGCGACCGCCAGCGTCCGGGAGATCCCGAGCCCGGGGATGCCGCCGACGAGGCTCTCGTACACCCACGTCTCTCCGTACTCGCGGCTCACGGGCGGATCCCCCGGAGCGTCGTCAGCCACGGGCGCTGCGCGTTCGGCGAGTCGGTCAGCGCCCGGGCGACCGCGAGTTCGAACGACGTGCGTTCGATCGGGACGAGGTCCCGGATCCGATCGTCTTCGACGATCACGGTGTTCCGGAGCCCCTCGACGAGCGACCGCGCGAGGTACGGGTTCACGTCGGTGACGAGCCGGAGCCAACGGGCGGACAGGCCCGGGCTCAACACCGGGACCCGCACGATGCGAAGCCCACCGCCGAGCTGTCGCCTGGTCCGGCGGAGGATCTCCGCGTAGGTCAACACCTCCGGCCCGCCGATCTCGAGCGTTTCGCCGGCGGTCTCGGGCGCGGCGAGGACGCCGGCGAGGTACGCGACCACGTCGGCGACCGCGATCGGCTGGCACAGCGTGTCTACCCACTTCGGGGTGACCATCACCGGAAGCCGCCGCGCGAGCCCCGCGATCACCTCGAAGCTGGCGCTGCCGGCGCCGATGATGATCGCGGCCCGGAGGGCCGTGAGCGCCGGGTCGCCTTCCGCGAGGATCCGCTCGACCTCGCGTCGGGATCGGAGGTGTTCGGAGAGGTCCTCGCGGTCCTCACCGAGCCCGCCGAGGTAGACGATCCGTTCGATCCCCGCGGCCGAGGCCGCCGCCGCGAAGTTGGTCGCGCAGTTACGGTCCCGCTCCTCGTATCCCGGGCCGCCGTCCATCGAGTGGACGAGGTAGTACGCGGCGTCGACCGTCTCGCCGTCGATCTCGAACGCCGGGGGGAGCGTGTCCGGTTCCAAGAGGTCCCCCTCGACCACGGAGACCCCCTCGGGCGCCGCGTAGCCGTCGGCGTCGCGGACGAGCGCGACCACGTCGTGGCCGCGCGAGAGGAGCGTCGGGACGAGGCGGCTCCCGACGAACCCGGTCGCACCGGTGACGAGCACTCGCATACCGTCCCCTCGGGCGGCGCGACCATAAGCCCCGTCCCGCGCGATCGCCGCCGACCCGTGAGACCCGGCGCTGAGCGTCGCGGTCGGCCTGCGGACCGATCGCTAGAAGTGCCCCCGGGTCCCTCGTCCGGTATGCGCGCAGGCGAGTTCGAACCGGTCCGGGGCGTCGAGGACCTGTACGTCCACGAC
Source organism: Halorubrum sp. CGM4_25_10-8A (assembly GCF_005435025.1). Classification (NCBI taxonomy): domain Archaea; kingdom Methanobacteriati; phylum Methanobacteriota; class Halobacteria; order Halobacteriales; family Haloferacaceae; genus Halorubrum; species Halorubrum sp. CGM4_25_10-8A. The sequence goes on from NZ_SGTX01000029.1 coordinate 12,258, forward strand.
ACCGGGATGTTCGCTACCGACGAGTACGGCGCCGTCTACGTGTACGACGCCGAGCGACCGATCGTGATAGACACCGGGACGGGGGCGAACCGAGAGGCCCTCTTCGAGAGCATCGAGGCGATCGGCATCGACCGCGACGAGCTCGCGTGGATCCTCCCGACCCACGCCCACCTCGACCACGCCGGCGGGGCGGGCTACCTCGCCGAGCGCTACCCGAACGCGGAGGTCCGAGTGCCCGAGGAGGGAGTCAGACACCTCGTCGACCCCGAGGCGCTCGTCGCGGGAACCAAGTCGGCGGTCGAGGGGCAGTGGACGTACTACGCGGAGCCGGAGCCCGTCCCGGAAGACCGGATCGCGGGCGTCGCCGACGGAGACCGGATCGATCTGGGCGACCGCGAGCTGATCGTCCACGACGCGCCCGGGCACGCCCCCCACCACGCGGTCTACCACGAGCCGGAGGCGGACGTGGTCTTCACCGCCGACGCCGCCGGGATCTACGTCCCAGAGGTCGACGACGTGGTGCCGACGACCCCGCCGCCGCAGTTCGACCTAGAGCAGTGCCTCGAGGACCTCCGGCTGATCGAGCGGCTCGACCCCGACACGCTCTGCTTCGGACACTTCGGACCCCGGAGCTACGAGTCGACGCTGATCGGTGAGGCGAAGCGGGCGTACGTCGAGTGGGTGGAGGCGGTCCGGCAGAAGCGCGCGGAGCTCGACGACGACAACGCGGTGGTCGAACACTTCGAGGCGGCGAGCCGCAACGTCGACTACTGGACTCGCGAGCGAGCGCGGGCGAACACGGGGCTGAACGTTAGAGGAGTGTTGACGTATCTCGACCACGTCGACGAGATTCTGGCGGCGGACGTCGGCGAGGAGTAGTCGAAGGCGTCGGCGAGGAGTAATCGAGGGGCCAGCGACGGCGGACCCGAGAGAAACGCCCTAAACCCCGCCGCACGTAGCGGGGAGCAGATGGGTATCTTCGACACGATCCGGGCCGTGCTCGGGACCAGCGCCGAGACCGACGCGACCCGCGAGGCGGACCCCGAGGACCTCTTCGGGATGTCGACCGCGTATCTGACGATGCAGGCGGACCTCGGGTACGACCACTGCGGCGAGGCCGCGCTGTGTTTCTCCGGCATGGACAGCACTCGCTTCGACGACGCGGTCGAGAGCGTCGAGTCGATCCTAGAGGCCGGCGAGATCGACACCGGCACCGGCTTCCACCGGTACGAGGACGACCACGGGTACCAGTGGTTCGTCCTCGAGGACGACGACCCCGAGGACCTCGTCACGAGTGTCCACTTCGCGGCCGACCAGTTCATCGAGGAGGGGTTCGGGTCGCGGCTGCTCGCGGCCGTGTTCGGCTTCGAGAACGACGACGGCCCGGCCTACTGGATCTACTCGTTCCGGCGCGGCGCGTACTACCCGTTCGCGCCGCGGGGGACGAACGACCGGAGCCAGCAGGTCGAGTTCAAGCTCCAGTCGGTCCTCGACGGCGAGCTCGGCTTAGAGGACGACGAGTCGTACTGGTACCCGCTGTGGCCGGACGCGCGCGGGAACCACCCGTGGGAGTGAGGACTCGATGAGCGCTGACACCGCGCTAGGCGGGGCGGGCCCGAGTCGAGATGAGGGGGCCGCCGGCCGCGACACCCCGAGAAAACGCCTCCTCCGGTGGGTCGCCGTCCAGGCCGCGGTCGTCGCCGCGGCGGTCCACCTCCTATGGGCGTGGCCGCGGCTCGGCTCGCCCCCGGACGCCCGCCCGTACCTGTTCGTCGCCGGGAGCGCGCTCGCGGTGGCCGTCGCGGTCGCGACGCTGCGGGCCGGCGAGTACCGCCGACTGTACGCGCTCGGCGCGGGAACGCTCGGGACGTTCCTCGGCGGGTTCCTCGCGTGGCACGGGACGGGCGCGGCCGCGGCGCTGGCGGCGGAGCCGCTCGCGGTCGTCGCGGTGATCGTCGAAGTCGTCGGATTCGCCGCCTACCTCGCGCTGTTCCGGCTCGCGCCGCCGACGAGCGTGGTCGTCGAGCGTCGCGAGGCGGACGGAGCCGAAGGAGAGCCGGAGGCCGACGAGGGGACGCCGTGACCGACGCGTACCGGACCGTCGCCGAGCGCGCGACGGCGCGGTTCGAGGTCCAGGGGTCGGAGTTCCTCGGCCACGTCGCGCCGGTCGACACGGTCGAAGCGGCGGAGTCGTTCGTCGAGGCAGTCCGAAACGAGTACGCCGACGCGACCCACAACGTGCCCGCGTACCGGGTTCCCGCGGGCGAGCCGTCCGAGCGCGCTCGGGGGTCGGAACCGATGCTCAGGGAGTACTCGTCAGACGACGGGGAGCCGACCGGCTCCGCCGGGAAACCGGCCCTGAACGTCCTCCAGCAGCGCGAGATCCGGAACGTCGCCGCGGTGGTGACGCGCTACTACGGCGGGACGAACCTCGGAGTCGGGGGGCTCGCGCGCGCTTACTCGCGCGCCGTGAAGGAGGGTGTCGACGCGGCGGGAGTGACCGAGGAGCGCCCGCACCGAAGTCTGGTCGTCGAGACCGAGTACGACGACTCGGGGACGGTCCGGGGGGTGATCGAGTCGTCCGGCGTCGAGTTCGACGCCGACTACGGCGAGCGGGTTCGGTTCGACCTCCGAGTGCCCGTCACGCAGGTCGACGCGCTCCGCGAGCGGCTCAACGACGCGACGAGCGGGCGGGTAGAGATCGGTCGATAGCGGTCGAGAGGGGCTCGTTCGTTCCGGGCCGGCTCAGGAGAACTTCCGGACCGTCATGTCGAGCGTGTCGAGGTCGAGGATCGGCGCGTAGCCGGCGTCGGGGTCGATGTTGACTGACTTCTGGAAGTCGGTCTGGGCCTGCCAGCAGCCGGAGTTGACCGCGAGGACGTTGTGATACTTTCCCCAACCGAGCTTGTGGACGTGGCCGGTGTGGAACACGTCGGGGACATCCTCGATGACGAGGTAGTCGCGCTCCTCCGGCGCGACGCGGGTGTGCCCGCCGAACTGCGGCGCGACGTGACGCTTCTTCAGCAGCTGGTACATCGCCTTGTGCGGCTCGTCGTAGCTCGCCTTCTCTTCCGGAAGCTCCGCGATCACCTCGTCGAGCGAGACGCCGTGGTACATCAGCACCTCGACGCCTTCGACGGAGACCGTCGCCGGGTTCGAGACGATCCGCGCGTCGTGGACGTCCATGATCGCGCGGATCTCGTCGTTGAACCCGGGCTGCGGCTCCGCGAGCCGGACCGCGTCGTGGTTGCCCGGGATCATCACGATCTCGGTGTCCGCCGGTACCTCCTTGAGGTGTTCCGCGAAGGCCTCGTACTGCTCGTAGATGTCGACGATATCCAGCTCCTCGTCCTGGTCCGGGTAGACGCCGACGCCCTCGACCATGTCGCCCGCGAGCAGGATGTACTCGACGGGGTCGGCCTCGGGCGTGTGGAGCCAGTCCGCGAAGCTGTGCCACGCGTCGGCCATGAATTCGTCGCTGCCGACGTGGACATCGGAGATCAGCGCGGCCTGGACGTGACGGTCGGCGCCGCCAGGGTTGTGCGTCCGGGGGACGTCCGGGAAGTGGAGCGAGTCCGCGAAGAGGATCCCGGCGTCGTCGGCGAGCGTCCCCTCGACCGCGACGCACTCGTCCAACAGGATTTCGTCGACGACGTCCGCGAGCCCCTTGTCCTTCATCACGAGGGCGGGGAACGTCCCGGTGGTGTCCTCCAGTTCGACCAGCCAGTGGCCCGACTTCGTGGAGCGCACGTCGTTGACGAGGCCGATCATCGCGGCGTCGCTACCGCCGGGCATGTTCGCGATCGCTTCGGCCGGTCGGTGGTTGACGCGGCCGCGGAGGACCTTCGAGAGCCGCTCATAGCGGTCGCGGAACGTCGTGACGAAGTCGCTGTACTCGCCGGTTCCCGTGCTGCGGCCGGTCATGTCGTTGCCGACCTCCAGATCGCGCAGGTCGAGATCACGTGAGGTATCAGCGGCGGTCGCGGAGTCGGCAGTCGGTGAATCGGTAGTCGTGGGGTCGACGGTTGGGGTGTCGGCCGTCGCGGGGTCGCTAGCGGCCCCCGTATCGACATCCATAGCCGAAGCGCCGTCGGTCGTCACTGGGTCGGCGACGGTCTCGGTCGCGCCGGGTTCGGTGGCTGATGACCCCTTCGTTTCGACTGGAGATTGTCCGGTTTCGTCCGGGGGAGCGGCCGATTTATCGGTGTGGTCGATCGCTTCGCGGACGTGGTCGGCGGTGATCCGAAGCGCCTCGTCCGGGGCGCGGTCGACGGTGGCCGCGATCGCCGCGGTCGGGTCCGTCGCGCCCGCGAGTAAGGTGACCGCCTCGCGTTCGGCGTTGTAGCCGCGCTCGGCGAGGGCTTTCGCGATCCGGGCGTTCGACTCCAGCGGCACGACACTCGAAAGGGGGGTCACGGGCAAAACCGTTCCGGAGGCGTCGGCTGGAGTCGGAGCCGGAGTCAGGAGGCAGGGGAACTCCCGAGACCCGGAAGCTTATGAGCGAAACCCCCCAAACGCGTCGTAATGGATGAAGGGGATCGGCCGACAGACGGCGACGAGTCGGCCGATCGAGACGAGCGGAACCGAAGCGAATCGGCAACGGCTCACGACGGAGGAGGCGACGTTTCTGACGAGTTAGAAGACGAAGCGTCCGACGGAGCGGGCGGCGACGCACCTGACACTGAGCCCGAGCCCGGTTCTCGGCCCGAGGCCGGCTCTCGGCCCGAGGCCGAGCAGTCGGGCGAACCCGATCGCGCCGACGCTCACGACAGTGCGTCTCACGGCGCCGACTCTCACGACGAGGCCCCTCGCGACGGCGAGGATATCGCTACCAAGGCGGGCCTCGGATCGACAAGATCGTCGGACAGCGACCCGGACGAGTCGTTCCTGTATCGGTTCCGTCACGATCGGGAGGGCGCGCTGATGTGGATCCGCGAGATGCTGTCGAGCGTCGCCGTCGTCCTTCTGGTCGGGCTGCTGCTGTTCGGCGTGAGCGGCGTGTGGCCGCCCATGGTCGCGGTCGAGTCGGGGAGCATGGAGCCGAACATGCAGGTCGGCGACCTCGTGTTCGTCACCGAACCGGGACGCTTGGCGCCGGACGCGGCCGAGAACGGCGTCGGCGTCGTCACGCACGAGGTTGGTCAGGAGGTCGACTACCGGACGTTCGGATCCTACGGCTCCGTGATGATATACACGCCCCCGGGTCGGACCGGATCGCCCATCATCCACCGGGCTAGGTTCCACGTGACCGAGGGAGAGAACTGGTACGACCGCGCCGACGATCGGTATCACAACGCCGTCGACTGCGAGTCGCTCGCCAACTGCCCGGCGCCGCACGACGGCTACATCACGCTGGGGGACAACAACGGGGCCTACGACCAGGCCAGCGGACTCTCGCCGCCCGTCAGAGCGGAGTGGGTGAACGGGGTGGCGCGGGTCCGAGTCCCGTATCTCGGCTACATCCGGCTGGTCGCGACGGGGCAGGTAGAGCTGAACGAGGCGATAGCGCGGACGGTCGGAAGTAGCCTCTCTCCGGCGTCGTCGGGCTTCTCGGCCGCGGGGTAACTGCGGACGCGACGCGCCGACGTCAGACGTGTCAGAGGCGGCGCGGTCGGCGTCAGTTGTCGAACCGCGCCTGAACGAACGGCTGCGCGTTTTCGATGTCGCCGAGCCGAGAGTCGGACAGGAGGACCGCCTCGGTCTCCTCGACCGGCACGGAGAGACCCATCTCTTTCGTCCGCCCGTAGCGGCCCTTGGAGACGACGACGGCGTTGACGATCCCCAGCATGTCGAGTTCGCTGATGAGGTCGGTGACGCGCCGCTGGGTCAGCACGTCGGCGTCGATCTCCTCGCAGAGCCGCTTGTAGATGTTGAACACCTCGCCGGTGTTGATGTTGTGAACGCCGTTCTTCTCCAGGAGGATCACGGCGAATAAGACGATCTTGCTCTGTGTCGGGAGGGTGCGGACGACCTCGACAACGCGGTCGAGTTCGATCTTGTCCTGCGCCTGCCGGACGTGCTTCTCCGCGACGATCTCGGCCTGCGAGCGCTCGGCGAGTTCGCCCGCGGTGCGGAGGAGGTCGAGCGCCCGGCGCGCGTCGCCGTGTTCCTGCGCGGCGAAGGCGGCGCAGAGGGGGATCACGTCGTCGGTGAGCGCGTCGGGCTTGAACGCCGTGTCGGCGCGGTGCTGGAGGATGTCGCGGAGCTGGTTAGCGTCGTACGGCGGGAAAACGATCTCCTCCTCGCCGAGGCTCGACTTGACGCGGGGGTCGAGGAAGTCGGTGAACTTGAGATCGTTCGAGATCCCCATGATGGAGATGCGCGAGCGGTTGAGTTCGGAGTTCATCCGCGAGAGGTTATAGAGCGTGTCGTCGCCGCTCTTCTCGACGAGCTTGTCAATTTCGTCGAGCATGATCACGACCACGCGCTCGTGGTAGTCGACCGCCTCGAAGAACGTCGAGTAGACGCGGTCGGTCGGCCACCCCGTCATCGGGACCTCCTCCATCTCGTCGGCGTCGTCCTCCAGCGTCTCGATGCGGTCGTCGAGGTCCTCGATCGAGTCGAACTCGGTGTCGGCGAGGGCGGCGGCCGCGTCGCGGCCGGCCGTCTCGTCGGCGTCCGTCGCGTCCGCGCGGAGGCCTTCGAGTCGCTCCAGCTGATCGGCGATCACCGCTTGGTTCTCCTCGATGAACGTGTTCGCGAGCTGGGCGAGGACGCGGTACTGGGTGTCGGTCACCTCGCAGTTGATGTACTCGACCTCGCAGGGTACGTCGTACTTCTGCGAGGTGGACTCGAGCTCCTGCGAGACGAACTTCGCCGAGGCGGTCTTCCCGGTTCCCGTCTTCCCGTAGATGAGGATGTTCGAAGGGGTCTCGCCGCGGAGCGCGGAGACGAGGATCGTCGCCATCCGGTTGATTTGGTCGTTCCGATGCGGGAGTTCGTGCGGGGTGTACGAGGGCCGGAGAACCTCCTTGTTCTCGAAGATCGGCTCGCCGGAGAGGAGGTCGTCGAACAGGCCCTGATTGTCGTCGTCGTCGAGGACGACGCCGTCGAAGTCGACGTCGGGCGACGATCGGTCGCGACTGCCGTTGTCGATCTCCGCGGTTTCGGGTCCGGCGTCCGTTACCGGGTTGGGTACGGAGCGGGATCCCGAGTCGCGGTCGGAGTCCTCACTGGAGTCGGCGTCACGGTCGGGGTCGTCACCGAAGTCGGAACCGGTCTCGGGCGGGCCATCGGAGTTCAGATCAGCGATATCGGACGCGGAGCCGTCGCTACGGTCCGAGTCGTCGTCGACCGAGTCATCGTCGTCGGTCTGATCAGTGCCGTCGTCAGCCCGCGGTGTGTGATCGCCTTCGTCCATGTGAACCCCTCCGTTTCAGGTGGAGACGACCAAGAGAACCGATTCTCACGCCGTCTCCGGTCGGAAATACGCATTCGCGGTCGAATACGACATCGACCGCGTCCACTTGATACAGTCGAACCAGATGAAGAGACGGTACAAAAGTGTTCCTCTCTGGAGTTGAAACGTCCCCATTAGTCCAGCGAGCAGGTGGAGACATACCCCGTCCGAACCGAACGAATCGCCGGGCAGACTGGTCGAGAAAATGAGGTGATCCCAGCGACAGACGGGAAAGATCCACGACGTTTGACGAGATATCGCCGAACGGGTCGTCTCATCGGCGGATCAGTCGGTCCACATTCGACCTAATGAGTGGGAGTCACCGTGAAGGAACCAATCATCCGGCTGGGAGTTCCGTTGGTCGTTCCCGATCTCTCGGTTGTGGGCGCGGTCTGGAGTGCCAACTGATTGTTCTCTTCGAATGGACCCCCCCACCCCTTCGTTTCGTGTGGAACAGCGATCAGGGGTGGGGAGGGGGTCGAAGAGCTCTATGTAACAGAGATAGATTTAATATCCATAGCGTAAAACAGTACCCTCGACAATCTACTATAAAATATATTAGTATGTTTGTAGTTATTTTATCTTGTTTATAGTCGTATTTTTCTCGCCGCCCACAGACAACCCTGGACAACTCCGGTTCAACCGGCCACCACCCCACCGCCGAGCCCGGTTCCACCTGAAACGAAGGGGTGGGGGGGGATACCAGCGAGAAGTACCAATCCGGACCCTCTCCGGCCGTTAGCACTGGGCCGGGAAGTCCCCACAGGTGTCACCCGCCTCAACACCCTGACGTTCGTCGCCAGCGGGTTCCGCCTGGTGGTTCTAGCGAACCAAGCCGAAGGGATGGGAAGTTGGACAACCTGACTGCGATGACGCCTTCCGTCACTCCACACCGACGCACGTTGGAGACGAGTCTCCAGACTGCCCGACCCGGCTCACTGAGAGAAGAGTCTCACCTCAAATTTAAACAAGCGGACAGCAAGAGGCGATGAACTGTCAAAAGAGGCGCGAAAACCCTAAAGAGTCACTGAGAACCAGTCTGCGACCGAGGGTTATCTCGGGAGCGACGAGCCGCGTCGTCCGCCGTCGCAGGTACCCGCAGGGAGGTCACGCTCTGTCCAGTTGACATGGCGGCGGTCGTCGCGACGACAGTCGAGAGGACTCCCCCAGATGTCTGTGTGCCGAACCACCTCGCGCCGCTTCAGCCCGACTTGGCTCGATCCATTCGACTACTTTCTCTGTCCCATCGTCTGATCCGTTCGACTACTTGCTCTGCCCCACCGCCTGATCCGTTCGACTACTCGGTCCGTTCGAGCGATTTAAAGATGGACTCGTCTATTGCTTCTCGCGTCTCCTCCGGGGCGTCCTCGTGACCGAGCGAGATCCGCCGCCCGCGAGCGGCGTGGATAACGTCGGTCACCAACTGGCTCATCCGTTCGGGGTCGATGTCGCGGAAGACCCCCTCGTCGATCCCCTCTTCGACGACCTCGACGATGTTGCCCCGGACGCGCTCGTAGTGTTCGTTGAACACCTCGCGGTGCTCGGCGTCGTTTTGCGCCTGCGTGTACAGCTCGTGGTACACTTTTATTCGGTCCCAGTGGCTGAAATCCTCGAATTCAGGTCCGAACAGGCACTGATCGACGCGAGCGCGCAACTCGGTCCGCGGGTCCTCGTCGCCCTCGACGACTAGGCTCCTCTCATACTGGTCGATGGTATGTTCGAGGAACGAAGACATCAGGTCGTACTTCCCGTCGAAATGATAGTGGATCACCTGCCGCGTGAGGTCCAGCTCCTCGCCGATATCGCGCATCCGGAGGTCATTGTAGCCGTGCTTGCTCAGCGCGCGGAACGTCGCCTCCATGATGACCTCTTTCGTATCCTTCGAGGAGCCCGTCTCTCTGCCGGATCTGTCGGAACTGTCGGACTCGATAGCGGAACGCTCTTGGGGAAGAGTCCTGTCGGAGCCGCGGTCACCGGAACCCGCGTCGTTCGCGTCGTCCGACAGTGACTCGACGGACTCGTTCGCCGGGCCATCCTGTGAGTCGTTTATGCCAATTTGATACGCGTGAGGTAGATAATACGGTTACTTTTCGCTTTTATTCTCCGACGAGGTCTACCCCCTCGATCGAACGATATCACCGCACGTAAACAAACTATCATCCGAAACTGAACCGGCGTTTCACTCAACCCGCCAAATGAGTGGGTCACACCCGACGAGTGAGCCGGGTCGCGGACCGACGGTCCCCGGGATCCCGTGTCGCCTGCCGCCCGCGACCGCGCCTTCTCATCAGCCGATTCTCGCCCGCCGAACCGCACCCCCGACGCCGAATTTCGGGTTCGTCCGGCGCCGATGCTCCGGATCGGGGGGATGTCTGACGCAGTTGTTAAGTGAGAGCGGTGAGGACCGTACCGTAATCCCCCGAACGGGCGTCGAGCGCACGGATCGAACGGCGTCCGAAACGACAGCGGTGTTCGGGTAAACCACACACGGACTGGAGGTCAGGATGGGACTGCTCACGAATCTCAGAGACAGCATATCGCGGGTCACAGACGGCCTGTTCGCGGCCGACGAGCCCAAGCGGATCGGGATCTACGGACCGCCGAACGCCGGTAAAACGACCCTCGCAAACCGGATCGCACGCGACTGGACGGGTGACGCCGTCGGGCCGGAGAGCCACATCCCCCACGAGACTCGCCGGGCCCGCCGGAAGGAGGGCGTGGAGATCGAACGCAACGGGCGGACGGTCACCATCGACATCGTCGACACGCCCGGCGTGACGACGAAAGTCGACTACAAGGAGTTCTTGGACCACGACATGGAGAAGGACGACGCCGTCCGCCGGTCGCGCGAGGCGACCGAGGGCGTCGCGGAGGCGATGCACTGGCTCCGCGAGGACGTCGACGGCGTCATCTACGTGCTCGACTCGACGTCGGACCCGTTCACCCAGGTGAACACGATGCTGATCGGGATCATCGAGTCGCAGGACCTCCCCGCGCTCATTCTCGCGAACAAGACTGACCTGCCGGGATCGGACGTCCAGCAGATCGCGAACGCCTTCCCGCAACACGAGACGATTCCGCTGTCGGCGTTGGAGGGCGACAACATGGACGAAGTGTACACCAAGATCGCGGAGTACTTCGGCTAATGGCCGGCCCGAAAGCCAACGTCAACGCCGCCGACGATCCCGACGACTCCGACGACGGCGTCCGGATCGACATGATAAGCGGCGCGCGGATGGAGGGGCTCACGAGCATGGAGAAGATCCGGCTCATCCTCGACGGCGTCCGCGAGGGAAACATCGTCATCCTCGAAGAGGGGCTCTCCCCCGACGAGGAGTCGAAGCTCATCGAGGTGACGATGACCGAGATCAGCCCCGACGACTTCACCGGCATCGAGATAGAGACGTACCCCAAGGCCGAGGCGGGCGACCAGAGCTTCCTCGACAAGTTGATGGGCCGCGAGTCGACCCAGAAGCTCACGGTGATCGGCCCGGCGAACAGAATCGAGACCCTCCACAAAGACGAGAACCTCATCAGCACGCTCGTCTCTCGCAAGTAGATGCCCCACCAGTGTACCTCCTGCGGCCGGACGTTCCCCGACGGCTCCAAGGAGATGCTGTCCGGGTGCCCCGACTGCGGCGGGAACAAGTTCCAGTTCAAGCCCGCGAACGCGACGGAGAACGCCGGCCCCGCCGCCGAAGCGGACGAGGCGTCCGACTCCGCCGCCGGAGCGGACGGGACGCCCGACTCCGACTCGGGGCCGTCCGACGGAACGCGGCCGACCGCGGACGGGGAGGTTGCGTCGGCGTCCGACGAGGGCGCCGCCGCTCGGGGCCCCAACAACGCCGCAGACGCGACGCCGGACGACCGGGCCGATCCGACGCCGGACGATGCCGTGGCGGGCGCCGAATCAACGACCGGGTCCGACGGTACGGAACAGATCGCCGACCGGAGTGACGAGGACATGGCACAGGCGAGCGCGCGATCCGAAGTGGTGTCCCCGGACGAGCTTGACCGCGCGAGCCGCGATGTCGACTCCGCCGAGACCTCGGAGCCGACCGACGAGGAGTCCAAGCCCGGCATCGACGCGCTCCGCGACGAGCTCAACGACCAGTTCGAGAGCATCCGCATCGTCAGCCCCGGCCAGTACGAGCTCAACCTGATGGAGCTGTACGACAGACAGGAGTACATCATCTCGCTTCAAGAGGACGGCCGGTACGTCATCGAAATGCCCGACGCGTGGGGCATCGACGACGAGTGACGCCTTCACTCCCCGTCCCGTCCGGCTTTTCACGCTCCTGACCCCCCAGTTCTCTTCCTGACCGCCCCCGTTCTCGTCCTGACC
>NZ_SGTX01000002.1:0-22843 GCF_005435025.1 Halorubrum sp. CGM4_25_10-8A
TGGCTGCCCCTTTGAATCCCTCCCCGCCCGGCACCGCAGCCTCACGCCTCCCCAGCGTCGTCGGCCTCCCTCCGGTCGGCCGACTCCAGCGAGAAGCGAGGATTCCCCGGCAGCCGGCGCTACGCGCCGGCGACCTCGCGCGTGCTGACGAGCGCCCGCAGGGCGCGAGTCGCACGCGCCACCGCAGTTCTATACATGAATAGCCGTGCGTCCGCTACGCCGAATCCACGCGGTCGACGAGGTCGCTCGCGGCGGCCGCGGCGCGCTCCTGTACGGCCGCGGCGTCCACCGTCAGCACCTCTCGGTCGCGCATGAGAATGTCGCCGTCACAGACCGTGTGGCGCACGTCGCTCCCGCGGGCCGCGTACGCGAGGTGCGAGACGGGGTCGTGGACCGGCGTCAGGTGCGGCGCGTCGAGGTCGACGACGGCGAGGTCGGCGGCCGCACCCGCCTCGATCCGACCACCCGGGAGTCCGAGGGCGTCCGCGCCGCCGGCCGTCGCCATCTCAACGACCGCCCCCGCAGGGACCGCGCTCGCGTCGTCCGCGGCGAGCTTCCCGAGCATGGCGGCGTCGCGCATCTCGTCGAACACGTCGAGGTCGTTGTTCGAGGCCGCGCCGTCGGTGCCGAGCGCGACGGTCACGCCGGCCTCGCGGAGCCGCTGAACCGGGGCCATCCCGCTGGCGAGCTTCATGTTCGAGGCCGGGCAGTGGACGACCGCCGTTCCCGACTCGGCGAGCCGGTCGATCTCGCCGCCGCCGACGTGAACGCCGTGCGCGAAGAAGTCGTCCGGGCCGAGCGCGCCGAGGTCCTCGGCGTACGCGATCGGTCGCTCCCCGCGCTCGTCGACGATCGGGTCGACCTCGTCCGCCGTCTCGTTGGCGTGGAGGTGGACCGGAACGCCCGCCTCCCGCGCCTCCGCGACCCCCTCGCGGAGGAACTCCTCGCCGACCGTCGTCAGCGAGTGCGGCATGAACGCCGTGCGGATCCGGCTGTCCGCCGCGCCGTCAAGCTCGCGGGCGACCGCGAGGCTCTCCTCGACGTCCGCGCGGGCGTCGGCCGCGTCCTTGCCGACCGTCACGACCCCGTGGCCGAGCCGCGCGCGCAGCCCCGCGCGGTCGACGACGTCCGCGACCCGGTCCATCGCGAAGTACATGTCCGCGAACGCGGTCGTCCCAGACCGGATCATCTCCAGGGCGCCGAGCTCCGCGCCCGCCTCGACGTCGTCCGGCGTCAGTTCGGCCTCCGCCGGCCAGATGTCCTCGCGGAGCCACGGGTCGAGCGGTTTGTCGTCTGCGTACCCGCGGAGCAGCGTCATCGCGACGTGCGTGTGCGCGTTGACGAGCCCCGGGATCACGAGCGACCCCGACGCGTCGAGCGTCTCGTCGGCGTCGGGCGGCGCCTCGCCGTCCGCGCTCACGTCTCGCACCTCGACGATCCGCCCGGCGTCGCGGTCGATCGTCACGTCGGCCTCGGTCACGGAGCCGTCGGGGCGGAGGACGCGGCCGCCCGTCACGCGAAGCGCGTTCATACGGACCGATCCCGCTCCCCGAACCAAACGGCTTCGGTTCCGCCGGGCCCCTCCGAAGCCTCTTAGGCCGGCGCCGCCGCAGTGCGGGCATGGCAACCGACGCCCAGCAGGCGTGTTTCGAGGCCGGGATCAAGTTCGGCTCGCTGTACCACCAGTTCGCCGGCACGCCGGTCAGCCCGTCGAGCACGCGGAGCATGGAGGCCGCGATGGCGGAGGCGATCGAGAACCAACCGCACTGCGAGGCGGTGACCGTCGATATCCACGACGACCGCGTCGCCGACGCGATCGACCACGAGAACGGCTACACGGAGCTCACCGGCTCGCTGATGGACGTGGAGATGCGGATCGCGTACGAGGGCGTCACGGTTCACACGCGGATGGCGATGGAAGACGGGTACCCGCTGATGGAACTGGTCGACGTGGTCGAGACGGCGGACCCCGACCGGTGACCGGCGACCGCTCGCTCCCGCCGAGACGCGGTCAGCGCTCGTAGGCGTACACCGACTCCGGTTCCGGGAAGAACGCGCTCGGGTCCTCGTGTTCGATCGATCCGAGAGTCGTCCCGTCGACCTTCTTCACGTGCGTGTACATGCGTCCGCGGTCGAGGGCCGTCCTGACGAGCGGCGCCGCGAACCGGAGCCGGAACGTGCCGGCGATGAACACCGCGATCTGCTCGTCGTGGTCGAGGCACTCGGTGACGATGAACCGCACCCCCTCTCCGTCGGCCTGATACACCCCGATCTCGTCGAAGTCGGCCCGTTCGGACAGCCCGACGAACTCGTCTTCGACGTCGCCCGGAACGACGTAGCTCAGCCCCCACTCGTCTGTCTCGCCCGTGTCCGGCGCCTTCGGCGTCGTGTCCCCCGCCGCGACCGTGAACGTCTCGTACCCGGCCTCCTCGCGGTCGGCGGCCATCGCCTTCATGTCCTCGATCGTCTGCTGTAGCCCCGTCTTGGACTGTTCAACCGACCGTGCGCGCCGCTCGGCGTCGTCCGCGTCCTGTCCGTTGGGGTCCGTTCGAACCATGCTCTCGCACTGTTACAGAGAGGTAAAACGCTTGTGCGCTTCAGACGCCGACGCCCGCGACGAGTTCGAGCGACAGCGACACGCCCAACACGACCAGGCTCGTCACGAACGCCTTCACGTTGCGACTCACGCGCTCTTCGAACGGAATCGTTCGCTCGCGGAGTGGGGGAAGCCGCATGAGTCTGCTCTCGACGTCCCACGCCTCGTCGGTGTCGAGGGTGATGCGTTCGCGGTCACGACGCTTCGACTTGGGCTGAATGGCTAACGACCCCAGACCGAACAGCACGAACCCGACGACGAACAGGACGTACTTCAGCGTGATCAGGCCGTCGCCGAACGCGAAGGCGACGACGGCGCAGCCCCCGACCACGGCGGCCGACGCGGCGCCGACCCAGACGGCGAACTCGCTGATCCGGTCGGCGTTAGTCGCTGTCTGCACGGCGCGTAAGCACGGGGTCTACGTCCTCGTACTCGTCGGCGTGCCGGTGACAGTAGCTGTACCGACCCGACGCGGACACCTCGTACATCTCGGGCTGTTCGTCGTCACAGACGCTGGCGAACTCCTCGTAGAGGTGTTCTTGCGCCTCCGTCGGCCGCCCCCGTTTGACCATCTCGACCGCGGTCTGAATCTCCTCGTCGACCCGCTCCGGCACCTCGATGCCGTCGAAGGTGTCCGCCCTGCTCTCCTCGATGTCGTCGAACCGGTCGAACCGGTCGAGCCGCCGCCTGACCCGGTCCCCCGTCGAGAGCGCGATGCGAGCGCGTTCGCGGACGACCTCCCTGAACTGCTCGATCCCCTCCCAGAGGTCCTCGTCGAGGTCGGCGTACGACTCCGGTTTGATCTTCGCCGGGCAGCGCGTCGAGAGGTTACAGCCCGCCGGCGCGTCGCTCGGACTCGGGGGCGTCCCCGAGAGCGTTATCCGGCGAGACGTCTTGGTCGGGTCTGGCTCTGGAATCGCAGACAACAGCGACTGCGTGTACGGGTTCGACGCGTCCGTGAACAGTTCCTCCGCTTCGCCCATCTCCATGATCTTCCCCAGGTACATCACGGCGACGCGGTCTGAGATGTACCGGACCACGGAGAGGTCGTGGGCGATGAGCAGATAGGTGAGGTTGAACTCCTCTTGGAGGTCCTCGAGGAGACTGATGATCTTCGCCTGAACGCTCACGTCGAGCGCGGAGACCGGCTCGTCGAGGACGAGGAAGTCCGGCTCGAGCGCGAGCGCGCGAGCGATCCCTATCCGCTGGCGTTGGCCCCCGGAGAACTGGTGGGGGTACCGGAAGTAGTGTTTGTCGGGGAGACCGACCGCGGACAGCAGATCGAGCACCCGCTCGCGGCGGTCGTTCATCGTCTTCCAGTCGTGCGCGTCGAGCGGCTCCCGAATGATCTCACCGACCGTCATCCGGTCGTTCAGGCTGGATTCGGGGTCTTGGAACACCATCTGGGCGTTCTTTCGCCACTCCTTCAGATCCTTCCCGGAGAGCGTCGTGATGTCAGTGCCGTCGTATCTGATCGAGCCCTCGGTGGCGTTTTCGAGCGCCAGCATGGTGCGCCCGAGCGTGCTCTTTCCGCACCCGGACTCGCCGACCAACCCGACCGTCTCGCCGCGCTTGATCTCGAAGGAGACGCCGTCGACCGCCTTCACCGGCGGGTCGGCGAACATCCCGTCGCCTCCGTAGTACTTTTTCAATCCCTCGACTTCCACCAGCACCTCCGACTCCTCGGTCGGAGGCGACTGCTCGACTGCGTTGCTCATGAGTGGTCCTCCGTACTCTCGTTCGCTATTTCGACGTGTTTCTCCACGCGCGCCGTCTCGCTCAGATCGTCGGGGTACAACAGGCACGCCGCCGTGTGGTCCTCGGCGTCACCGACGGCAACGTGCTGCGGCGGTACCTTCTCGCAGTCGCCGAACGCCTTCGAACACCGGGGCGCGAACCGACAGTGATCGGCCGGCTCGTTCGGCGTCGGAACCTGTCCTTCGATCGTTTCGAGCCCGTCCGCACGGGAGTGTTCGCCCGGGATAGACCGGAGCAGCGCCCGCGTGTACGGGTGATGTGGATTCCCGAACAGCTCTTCGACGGGCGCCTTCTCGACGATCTGTCCCGCGTACATCACGTTCACGCGGTCCGCGATGTCCGCGATGACTCCCATGTCGTGGGTGATGAACAGTATCGACAGCCCGCGCTCCTCCTGTAGCTCCTTCAGGAGGTCGAGGATCTGCGCCTGAATCGTCACGTCGAGCGCGGTCGTCGGCTCGTCGCAGATCAGGAAGTCGGGGTCACACGCCAGCATCATCGCGATGACGGCGCGCTGGCGCATTCCGCCGGAGAACTCGTGCGGGTACTCGTCCAACCGACGCTTGGCGTCCGGAATGCCGACGGCTCGGAGCAGTCTCGTCGCCTCCTCGGTCGCCTCCTCGCCCGTGATGTCGCGGTTGACCGCGAGCGACTCACGGATCTGGTTGCCGACGGTGTAGACCGGGTTAAGCGACTGCTGCGGGTCCTGGAAGACCATCCCGATCCCGCTCCCGCGGATCGACTGGTACTGCTTCTCCGAGAGGTCGGTGAGCTCCTGTCCGTCGAACGAGATCGACGACTCCGGGAGCACCTTCCCCGGTGACTCGATCAGCCCCATGATCGAGCGGGCGGTGACGCTCTTGCCGGACCCAGACTCGCCGACGATTCCGACCGTCTCGCCGCGACCGACGTCGAAGCTCACCGAGTCGACCGCCCGGATCGTTTCGTCGTCCGTGTAGAAGACCGTTTGGAGGTCTCTGACGGAGAGGATCGGATCCTCGCGGCCGTCCGTGGCGTCCGTGCTCGCGCTCTGTGATCGGGCCATCACGCACCACCTCCGGCGGCCGCCTCCTCGCCATCGCCGGTCTCGACCTCCGGATCGATGGCGTCGCGGATCCCGTCACCGAGGGCGTTCATCCCGGTGACGAGGATCACGATCATCAGCCCGGGGATCAGCGAGATGTGCCACGATGGCGACGAGACGTAGCTCTGCCCGGCCGATATCGCCCGTCCCCAGGCGGGCGTCGGGGGTGATATCCCCAAGCCGTTACCGAGGAACGACAGCGCCGAGAGGCTGATGATGATCCCGCCGACGGACATCGAGGCGTAGACGAGCAGGTACCCGAGGACGTAGGGGAGCATGTGCTTTTGCATGATGTTCCGCGGCCGTTGGCCGTAGCTCTCCGCGGCGCGGACCCAGTCTTCCTGCGCGACCTGTAGCGCCGGGCCCCGAACCGCCCGCCACAGGAACGGCCACGTTGTGAACGCGAATATGAGCGCCAACAGGAACCCGCCGTCGAGTACCGCCCCGAGCCACGTGTTCGCGAAGACCGCGCTCATCATTATCAGCAACAGCAGCTGTGGCACGGAGACGACTCCGTCCGCGACCGTGAGTATCCCGAGGTCGAGCGACCCGCTGTAGTACGCGGACAGCATCGACAGCGTCATGGCCACCACCGCGGCCCCCGTGATCGCCATCCCCGAGACGATCATCGTGATCCTGGCGCCGCCCATCATGAACGTGAACAGGTCGCGGCCGTTCGGGAGCGTTCCGAACGGGTGGAAGCGGCCGTAGTCGTCGTAGGTCATCACGCCCACGTTGGTATCGACCGCACCCTTCGACTTCGAGTTGAAGTTGGCGTCGCCTGCGAACACCGTCTCGACCGTTCCCTCTTCCGTGAGGTACTGGATCTGGCTCTCGTCGCTGTAGGTATTCTCGATGTTCTGACTGACGGTCGAGGGAGCCAGCGCGGACCCGAACGTCGCCATCGTCAGGAACACGACCAACACGACGATTCCGAACTGTCCCCAACGGTGTCCACGGAGGTTGTTGACGATGTCGTCCGTCGGGGTCCAGTCGGACTCGCGGTAGTGGTCGCGGTAGACGAGCCACCCGCGGAACGCCCAGTAGGCCGTAAAGAGCGCGTACGCCATGATGAGCGTGAACCTGAGAGCCCATGCGACCGCCGGCTGAAGCCCGAGGAAGGTGCCCTGCCACGCGCCGTTCGGGGTCTGATGCCCCTGGTTCGGGATGACTTCGCGGCTGAACAGCGTCGGTAGCTCGCCGAGCGTCCCCCCCACGCTGCGGAGCATCCCGACCACACCGGCCTGGAAATCGGTCACGATCTGCGCCAGCCCGGGCGAGACGAACCCCACGACGATGTCGATGAGACCGGTCACTCCGATGACCAGCGCGTCGAGCATACCGACTAGGATCCCGCCCCACGTGGCGAACTCGACGGCGAGCAACACGAACATCGGAACGGCCCACCACACGAACGGCTCCGGGTTCTCCGCGATACGGGCGGTGAGCGACAGATTATCACGGTGTGTCAGTTCCTCTCGAATCGACTCGGTGGAATGTCTATCGGACATATTACTCACTCTCTCCAAGGCTGATTCGCGGGTCGATGTACGTGTACAGGAGGTCTTGGCTGATGTTGAAGAGGATCTGGATCACGATGAAGATGAACACGAGAGCCATCACCAGCGGGATGTCCGGCCCCAGCACCGCGCTGAAGAAGAGATTCCCGAGACCGTTGATACCGAACACCGACTCGACGAGGACGGATCCCCCGATCAGCAGGTAGAACTCGCCCATGACGACGGGCAGAAGCGGGATGATCGCGTTTCGGCCGACGTGTTTGGCGATGATCCGACGGGGTGACACGCCCTTGGCCTTCGCTGTCTCGACGTACTTCGAGTTAATGCTCTCGAGCACCGCCGTCCGTCCGATCCGTACTTCGTTACCCATCGACGACGATCCGAGCACGAGCGCCGCGGGCAGTATCCACTTGAACGCGACGAACATCGGGCCGGGATTGGGTACCGGAATGAACAACAGCTCCAGGTACGGGATGCCGCTGAATATATCCACGTTGGTGAACAGGTTGCCCAGCGCATCGGGGGTCCCGCTGACCTGCGTCTCGACGATCGCCGTGCGGTAGAAACTGAGGGCGCCACCGGCGGTGATCAGCCCGGAGATGATGACGGCGAGCCAGAAGTTCGGCATCGCGCGCCAGATGATCCCGAACCCCGAACTCGCGTAGTCGCGGAACGTGTTCGCGCGCAGGCCGGCGTACAGCCCGACCGGGACGCCGACCCCGAGCGCGATGACGACCGACCAGAACCCGAGCCAGAGCGTCGCGGGCATCCGGTTGATGATGAGCGTGGTGACGGGCGTCTCGCGCTGGATGACCCACGAGTCACCGAAGTCGAGCAGGAACAGGTCGCTGACGACTCGGAAGTACTGTTCCCACAGGGGTATGGGGTTCCCGGCCGAGTCGATGTAGTTCAGCGCCATCCGGAGCTGTCGGATGTCCGCCGGCGTCGCCTGTCGACCGAGGATGCTCCCGACGGGATCGATCGGCCCGAGGTAGAGGATCAGAAACGACATCGTGATCCCGAAGATCATCACCGGGATCGCGAGTCCTAACCGCTTGAGTATGTAGATTCCTCGATTCATGCCTCGATCACCGGATCGGGAACCGATGTCCCGCCGACGGGTTGAGGCTGGGAGGACTGGTTAGCCGGGACCGGCCCGCACGAACGTAACACGGTCCGGACGCGCCGCGCGCGGCTTGTCGGTGCCGTCAACGACTGTCGATCGTTCGTCGAATCTGTGGGGCGCAAACGTAATGGACTGATACTGGTGGCCATTCTTAACCATATCGATCAAACGACCGAGAGGGAGGGCGAACGGCCGGTTCGAAGCCGATAAACGACGCTGTCGCGGGTTACTCGCCCTGCCAGTGGTTGGCGTACCCGTCACCGCCGCCGGGGAAGACCTGCGGGGGCGTGAGGTGGTACGCGGACTCGCCGCGGCCCTTGAACACGCTCTCGACGAAGTCGTCGCGCGTCATCACGTACGCCATCGCCTTCCGGACCGGCTTGGGAACGTTCTCCATGTTGAACCCGACGTAGAACGTGTCGATCGTCGGCGTCCGCGACATGTTGATCGTCTTGTCGTTCTCGAGCGGCCCGTACGTCCCGGTCTGCTGGGCGCCGTCCTGGCTCGTCAGGTCGATGAGCCCGGGATCGAACTGCGAGGTCGGGATCCCGCCGGCGTCCGTGTTCTCGTTGAGGAGCCGATTGTAGATCGCGTTCGGGTCGCTGAGGATCGCGTCTTGGATGTTCTCGACCGCCGGCGCATCGCCGTGGTAGTCCTCGAAGGCCGTGGCGCGGAACTCGCCGCCGACGCCGGACTCCCACTGGTCGAAGACGAACGGACCGCAGCCGACCGGGTTCGTCGAGAACTCCTGGAAGGTCATGTCGCCGTCGTACCCTTCGATGTCGCCGACGATGCCCTCGGGGACGGCCGAGAACGCCGAGTAGCTGAGCACCTCGAGCGCGTAGCCGAACGGCTCGCGGAGCGTGATGCTGAAGGTGTAGTCGCCGGTCGCTTCGACCGCGACCGACTCCGGCACGACGTTCCCGTCCTCGTCCGTCTCGCGGTCGATGTTCAGGACGCTGATCGGGAAGTAGGTGTTCGTCGAGTTCGAGGACTCGACGAGCCGCCGGATCGAGTAGACCACGTCGTCCGCGGTCACCTCGCCGTAGTCGCCGTGGAACTGGACGCCCTCCTTGAGGGTGAACTCGTACTCGGTGAGGTCGTCGTTCGTGGAGTAGTCCTCGACCAGGAGCGGCTCGACCTCGACCGTTCCGTTGACGTAATTGAACGGCGCGTCGAACATGTCCATGATCTTGGCGCCGCTCGCCGTGTTCCCCGAGGCGATCGGGTCGAGCGCGTTGAACGTCGCGGACGCGCCGTTCAGCGTGCTGCTCCCCTCGAGCCCCTGGACGGACGTGCTGGTCTTCGCCCGGGACACGCCCATCCCGCCCGGAGGGTCGTAGTCGACTCGATCGTACCAGAAGCGGTCTTCGACGCTGTGATACACCGGGAGCATCGCCGCGGACTCCCAGAGCAGTTTCTCCAGCCGGAGAGTCGCGTCGCCGCGCGCGCTCGCCGCCTCTTCGGTGTTCTCCGGATTGCCCGAGATCTCATCGAACGCCTCCACCATCGCGCTACGAACCTGCGGGTCGGTGTTGGAGTCTTCGCTCCAGAACAGCCGTGCGCCGTTCGGCGACGCCCCTTCCGCGTCGTAGACCGTGTTGTCCGGGTCGACCAGCTGCGTGAAGTTCCTGATCCCCGGGTAGTCCGCGATCCAACCGAGGGTGAACGCGTCCATCTCGCCTTTCTCGGTCCGCTCGAGGAGGGCGCCGAAGTCGGCCTTACTGATGTTCATGTCGATGTAGACCGACTCGAGGCGCGCTCGGAGGGTATTCGCGATCTCCTCCCACGCCGGTGAGTTGTACTGGAGCCAATCGAGGCTGAACCGGTTGTCAGGTCCGTACCCGGCCTCTTCCATCGCCGCCCGGGCGTCCTGGATCCGGTTCTCGTTTGCCCCGTACGGGTACGAAGACGGGAGCTCCAACTCGCCGTCGGACCCGTCTCCGCCGTCGGACCCGTCTTCGCCGTCGGACCCGTCTCCGCCGTCGGACCCGTCGCCACTGTTTCCGGAACAGCCCGCGATGCCAGCCGTGAGTGCCGACGCTCCGGTCACTCGGAGGAACTGACGCCGCTTGAAATTGTCTTTGTCAGACATACACACTCGATTCCTAAGCACAATAATTAACGCTTTCGGTATACTGAGATATCGGTACCCGATCCCACCGTTCGGACCGAGTTTTTTCACCGGATCCTGAACCTGTGGCCCCACTCGCTCGGTCCCGTGAGAGATGGCAGAAATCCGACTGTTGTCCCGATCGGACGCCTCCGCTACGACCGAAACGAGCGTCCGTCGCCGCCGCGTCGTCGGGGCGAAATCGCTGTCGAACACGGCGCGTTCGACCGCCCTCGCCACGGCCGGTCCGCGTTGGCTCTCCGGCCGTCACTCCCCCCCGGTCGACAGCACCGTCCCGACCCCTTTGCTCGACCCCTCGCGGAAGACGAAGCGCTGTCCCTCCTCGATCAGGTACGGCCGGAACTTGAACCGGACGCGCGCCTCGCCGGTGTCGCCCGGGAGCAGTCGCCCCTCGTCCGGGAAGAACGCGGCCGCCTCGGAGACGGTTTCGAGGTGGACGACCGGCTCGTACCCCTCCTGAATCCGCGTCGGGTGGTTGAGCACCATCACCTCGGCGTCGAACTCGCGGACCGGTTCCGGCTCGCTGTCTCGGGGGACCAGCGCCATCCCGCGTTCGATCTCCGCCTCGTCGACGCCCTTCAGCGCGATGCCGACGATCCGCCCGGCCGTCGCCTTGTCGACCCGGTGGTAGTGCATCTCGATCGACCGCACCTCCACCTCGCGGAACGAGCCGTCGGGCATGGGCCCGAGGAGGAGCTCGTCGCCCGTCTCGACGGTCCCCGAATTCACCGTGCCGGACGCGACGGCGCCCACGCCCGTCACCTTGTAGCTGCGGTCGACGTACATCCGGAAGGCCTCCCGGTCCGGCGTCGCGCGCTTCGGGAGGCGCTCGAACAGCCGGTCGAGCGTCTCGACCCCGTCTTTCGTCACCGCGCTGGTCCGCAGCAGGGGGACGACTCCGTCGCCGACCTCCGCGACCGCGGTGTCGACGCCGTGCCGGTCGACCAGCAGCGGGGTCTGGCCCGCGTCCCGGAGCATCGACTCGACCTCGCGCTCGACCGCGGCGAGCCGGCCGTCGCCCACGGCGTCCGCCTTCGTGATCGCGACGATCGTCGGGAGCTCGGTCGCCAGGAGGATGCCGAGGTGCTCGCGGGTGGTCTTCGTCGGGCCGTCGTCGGCGGCGACCACGAGGAGCCCGTAGTCCAGTTTCTGGCCGACGATCCCGCGGATCGTCGTCCGCAACCACGGCTCGTGGCCGACGGTGTCGACGAAGGAGACGAGCCGGTCGGCGGCCTCGACGACTCCCGCACGGTCGGACTTGCGGTGGGGGTTGTCCATCCTGACCGGCTCGTTGGCGCCGTCGGCGAAGCCGTACACCGCGTACGAGAGGTCGGCCGAGAGGCCGCGCTCGACCTCGTGGGGTTGGACGTCGAGGAAGCCCCGCGTACCGCCCTGCCCGTCGTCGGCGCGCCCGGTGACCAGCGTCCCGACCAGCGTCGACTTGCCGTGGTCGACGTGGCCCGCCGTGCCGACGACGAGGTGGTCCTCGTCGGCCTCGAACACGCCGCCGTCGCGGAGCGTGGCGAGCCCCACGAGGCCCGCCTCGTCGCCGTCGCCGCCGGAGCCGGCGCTCCACGTCTCGGCGTCGGCGATGTGGGCGTCGGCCTCGTCGGCCAAAAGCGAGAGCACGTCCATGGTCTCGGAGAAGGCGTCGGGGGAGACGCCGGCCAACCCGCCGTCGTCGGTCACGCCGAGGACGTAGGTAGCCTCGCCGTCGCCGGAGAGGACACGGTGGCGGAGCTGAGCCACGAGCGACTCCATGCGCCCGTCGGCGAGGTGGACCTCGCGCGTCAGGCGCTCCTTGAACTCGATCGCGCCGCCGTCTCGCTCGCCGCGCTCGATGGCCCGCCGGAGGGCGGACCGGTCAGCGCTCATATTCGTCCGTAAGCGACAGCCGGGCTTAACGGTTTTCGTGGTACGTGCCCCCACGGCTCGTGATCGGTACCGAGCCCTCGGGAGCGCTCCCGAACGACGCGCGTCGCTCGCCCCGGAATCCGGACGCCCGCCGGAAATATTATTAATTCAGGCAGTATAGTTATTACTGTACAATGACGGCATTCGAGAGCGACACCGACGGAGCGACGAGCGGTCGCGGCTCGATAGCGCCCCGGGAGTGGGCGATCGGCGTCGGCGGGGTGGTCGCGCTCGCCGGCCTCTCGGCGCTCGCGCTCGCCGCGGGCGTCACGTGGAAGCTGCTCGCCATCTCTTGGACCGCCTTCGGCGCCATGGCCGTCGGCGCGCCGCTGGGGGCTCGGACGGTTGCGGCCGATCACCCCCTCGAACCGGTCTGGGGGTACGGACTGGCGAGCGGCGCGATGGTGACGAGCACGGCGCTGTTCCTGATTCCCCAGGCGCTCGCCCAGCACACGCGGTTCGGCGGGCTCGGCATCGCGGTCGGATTCTTGGCCGGGTACGCCGGCCACTCGCTCGGACACCGGTTCGCGCACCTCGACCTCCCCGTCGAGCACACCGCGGTGGAGCTGACGGTCCACGCCCTCGCGGCCGGCGCGATAATCGGCGCCATCTACGGCGCGATGCCGTCGCTCACCTCGCTGCTCGGGATCGCGCTCGTCTCTCACAAGGCGCCGGCCGGCTACGCGGCGGCCCGCCGCCTTGCGGCCCGCGACCGGTCGATCGTCACTCTCGCGCTCCCGGCGGCGGCCGTCGGCCTCGTCGCCCTCCCGGTGGCCGCGATCGGACTCACTCCGTCCAGCGTCCTCCGCGGGCTGCTGTTCGGCGTCGGGGCCGGCGTGTTCCTCCACGTCGCCGTCGACCTGCTGCCGGAGTGTACGGCGGGGAGCGAGACCTCTCCCGCGGACGCCGCGAGCGACGGTCACCGGCTCCGCGACCGACTGCGCACCCACGCGGCGATCAGCTCCGTCACCGGCGGCGTCGCCGTCGCCCTCGCCTGGCTCCTGATCACCTGACGATCTCTCCCCGCGGTCCGGCGTCCACGCCCGACGTTACGACTCCGTCAGGTCGACGTAGGTCCGCCGGACGGTCACCGGCGTCACGCCGGCCACGTCCGCGGCCGCCTGCTGCGTACACTCCGCGTCGAGCTCCCGGGCCGCGGTGTACAGACAGGCGGCCGCGACGCCGACCGGGTTTCGGCCGTTGGCGATCCCTTCCTCGACGGCGCGCTCGGCCAGCTCGCCCGCCCGACGCTCGACGGCGGGATCGCAGCCGAGGTCGCTCGCGAACCGCGGGAGGTACTCCGCGGGACCGCTGGGCGCGATCGGCAGGCCGAGTTCGCGGTTCATCGCGTCGAAGGCGGCCTGGTGCTCGTCCTCCGTCGCCTTCGCCTCGGCGCACACCTCACCGACCGTGCGGGACACGTCGGCCGTCCGGCAGGCGACGTAGACGCAGGCGGCCGCGAAGCCCTCCAGCGAGCGCCCGCGGAGCAGGCTCTCCTCCTGCGCGGAGTCGAACAGCGCACAGGCGGCGTCGCGGACGCTATCGGGCAGGCCCATGACGCCGGTGAGCCGCCGGACCTCGGTGTACGCGTACACCTTGTTGCGGTCGCGCTTCGTCGAGATCTGCGCGCGGTTGTGCTGGGTCCGCATCCGGGCGAGCCGGCGGCGCTTGCGCCCCTTCACCTTGGTCGACCGGCCGATCTCCGTCGAGAGCCCGCGGTCGTGGCGGGACCGCGTCAGCGGCGCGCCGGTGCGTTTCGGATCCGTGTCCTCGTCGTCGAACGACCGCCACTCGGGGCCGTGGTCGATCCGGTCGGCGTCGACGACCAGCCCGCAGTCGGCGCAGACGCGCTCCGCGCCGTCGACGCGCGTGCGGCCGCCGCACTCCGGACACGTCTCGCGGTTTCCGGTCTCGGCGGCGGACGCGGTCTCGGACCCCTCGGCGGCCGCTGTGCGGTCCGCGGTCGCGGCACCGTCGGCGGTCGCCGAGCGGTCCGTCGTCGCGACGTCGTCGGTCTCTGTACGGGGCGAACGAACGCGGGTTGAGCGTGCGTCACTCATCACACGTCGAACTCCGGCCCGAAGCCTTACTTAAACCCGGGCGAATCGGCGGTCGATCGGCCGGATCGGCGCCGCCGAACCGACCGGTTATCGGTCGGTGATCGCGGCGGCGACCGCGCCGCGGTACGGTGGTTTTAACATTTCGTGCGAGACACGAATCCGCATGACGCTGTCGGAGATCGCGGCGGGGGTCGAGGTGACCTCGCGCCAGCGCGATCGCGGAGTCGCCCTCGCCGACGACACGGAGACGCCGCTCGTCGACCGCCTGTCGGACCACGCCGAGTCGCTCCCGTGTACGCCAGAGGCGACCGCCACGCTCGTCGACGCCTACACCGCCGGCCGGAGCGTCGGCGACGCGGCGCGTGAGGCGGGCGTCAGCCCGATGACGGCCGCGAAGGCGCTCCACCGCTGCGGCGTCGCGGGCGTCTGTCCGCTCTCACCCACCGCACGTGACATCGTCCGCGACTGGCTCGCCGGCCGGACCCCCCGCAGCGAGGCCGTCGCGCTCACCGGCGGCGACGAGGCGGACTTCGCGCTGGCGACGTACGTCGAGACGCACGACCCGGTCGAGCCCGTCGCGGAGGCGGTCGACGCGCAGGTCGCCGGCTCCGCGCCGCTGGGAGACGGACTCGGCGCCGACGACCCCCTCGGCGACGCGCTCGGCTCCACCGACGGCCTCCGCTGAGCGCCGATCCCGTCTTTCCGCTCCGCGTCAGGGCGCGAACCGCTCGACGAGGCTCGGCTCCGGAAACTCCACGTCGAGCGTCGCGTCGAACGCCGCCTCGTACGCGGTCGCGATCGCCCGCGCGTACGCGTCATCACCTCCAGCCGCGGTCGGCGCGGCCGCCACCTCGGGATCGGTCGCCGGCACGCGGACGACCCCGTCGCCCTCCTCGCCGTCACCGCTCCCCGGTCGCTCGACCGCGAGCGTCGCGTCGAGGCTCCCGCCGACGTCGGCGATCCGGCCGCGGAGCCGCTGGGCCGCGTCGCGCCCGTGGACCGTCGCCGGCCTGACCGCGACCGCGCGGTCGACCGTCGTCGCGGCCGCGACGGCCTCGTTCGACCCGACCGGCGCGGCGTCGACGACCACCGCGTCGTACGTCGTCGCCGCCTCGCCGATCCGCCGCTCCAGCTTCCGGGCGGCCTCCGCCGTCTTCGCACGCGCGACGCGCTCGAACGGCGCTCGCGCGGGTATCGCGTCGACCCGTCCCGGGAGGTCCAGCGCGTCGCGCTCGCCGTCCGCGGTCCGCCCGCTGTCCCCGCCGGTCCCGATGACCGGATACGCCGCCGCCGACAGCGCCGCGTCCGAGTCGTCCGTGAGGAGCGCCGTGAGGTCGGGGTCGATGCGCCCGCTCACGTACTCGGAGAGTCCCTGCGTCGTGAACGCGGCGTCGACGACGGCCACGTCGGCGCCGTCGCGCGCGCCCATCGCCGCCAGCTCGACAGCGGTCCGCGTCGTCCCCGCGCCGCCGGTCGCCCCGACCAGCGCGAGCGTCGTCGCGTTCATACGCCGGCCTCGCCGGAGGGTGTTCTTAAGAATCGCGAACTCGGGCGGCGGGTCGCGCCGGCGCTACTTCCCTCGCCGTCGTTACCCGTCTATCGCGGCCGCGACCTCGTCGGCGACCGCGTCGAGTTCGTCGTCGGAGAGGTCCGGCCGCCCGCCGGCGACCGCGTGGATCGCCGCGCCGCCGTCGCCCTCGAAGCGCGGGACGACGTGAACGTGGACGTGCGGGACCTCCTGCCCGGCCGCCTCGCCGTCGTTGACGCCGACGTTGGCCCCGTCGGCGCCGACGGCCGCTTGAATCTCCGGCGTGAGCGACGCGGCCGCGCCGAACAGGTCGCTCGCGAGGTCGGCGTCGAGGTCGCCGACGTGGTGCGCGTGCGACTTGGGGATCACGAGCGTATGTCCGCGCGCGAGCGGGTTCGCGTCGAGGAACGCCAGCACGGAATCGGTCTCGTAGACGGTGCGCGCCGGGATGTCGCCGGCGACGATCGAACAGAAGATACAGTCGTCGGACATACCCGAGCGATCGCTCGGCCGTCTCATCAAGGTTTCCCGGGGCGGCGGTCCCTCAAGATTTGCGCCGTCGCGGCGCCTGCGTCCCGCGCCGCCAACGGACCTATATCCGCCGCGCCGAAACGGCGGGTATGGACGACCGGCTCGAACGCGTGATCCGCCAGCAGCTCCGCAAGGCGGGCAAACAGTTCGAGGAGGCAAAACGCGCCTACGCCGAGGGGCGCGACGACCCCGAGGGCGACGCGGCGGCCGCGGCGCGGTTCGACCTCCCGACCGACGAGTCCGGCGCGGCGCGTATCGTCTGCCGCCGCCACGCGGAGCGCCGGACCGTCCCGGTCGACGCCGAGGGCCGTCCGGCCTGCTTCGAGTCGGGTCACCCCGACTGCGAGGGGTGCGCCGAGGACGTCCGCGACGGCGTCGTCGAGACGTGGTGACGGGGGACCGGCGCTAGGCTCCCACCGATAGCGCCGCGGTCCGACACGCCCCGGTTTGTTTTCAGACGTACAGGTGCGGCGCATGAACCGGACCGCCGCCGTCGCCGGACTCTCCGCCGCCGTCGCCGGACTTGGTACCGGATTCCTCGTTGACTTCACGGCGCTCGGGTTGCGGTTCCGCCCGCCCTTATCCCCCACGCGCGGGGCTCCTCGCCGATCTAGCGCTCCCGCTGCCGAACGCCATCTGAGGCGACTCGCCTCGGCGCTCGGGCGGCCCGACGGCGTCGGTGCGACCGCTCTCGGCGCGACGACGGCACAGAAGAGATATACCGAGCGGCTGAAAACAGGTGGAAACGTCCGAATGACGCGATCGATCAGTCGACGAGCGGCGCTCGCAGGGCTCGGCCTCGCGGCCGCCAGCGCCGGCTGTCTCGGTCGCACGGAGAACATCGCCGGCCGCGATCCCCCCGAGCAGCTGACCCTCGAGATCAACGCCACGCCGGCGGACGCCGACCCCAACGGGATCCGTATCGCCAGACAGCTCGAAGAGCACCTGACCGCCGTCGGCATCGATGTCCGGCTCAACACCGTCGGACAGACCGACCTCTGGCGGAAGGTGCTCATCAACCAGAACTTCGACCTCTACGTCGGGCAGTTCGTGGAGACGGAGCCGTTCGACCCCGACGCGCTGTACGGGCTGACCCACTCGCGGTTCGTCGCGGAGTCGGGGTGGCAGAACCCCTTCGGCCTCACGGAGATGGCCGTCGACGACCTGCTCGAACGGCAGCGCCGGGCGGCCGGCCGCGACCGCGACGACGCCGTCGACGCCCTCCAAGAGACGGTGTGCGAGCTTCAGCCCTTCTCCGTCGTCGCGTTCCCCGACGCGCTCACCGCCGTCCAAGAGAGCCGGTTCGACGGCTGGACGGAGGACCGACAGCCGCTCTCCGTCACCGGGCTCCTCGAACTCGACGACGTCGCCGCCGACGGCTCGGGAGGCGGCGGTTCCGCGACGAACGCGTCGGCGGGCGGCGTCGAGACGACGACCGACGCGGCCGCCGCCGACGCGACGGGGGACGCCCTCCGGCTCGTGACGACCGACGACCGGATCACGGAGAACTGGAACCCGATCGCCGCCGAATACCGGAACCACGGCACGTTCACGGGTCTGTTGTACGACCCCCTCGTCCGCGCGGACGGCGACGAGTTCTTCCCGTGGCTGGCGACCGGCTGGGAACGGGTCGACGAGACCACGCTCGACGTCACGCTCCGAGAGGCCCGGTGGCACGACGGCGAGCCCGTGACGGCGAGCGACGTGGCGTTCACCTACGCGTTCCTCCGCGACACCTCCCTCGGGAACGTCGAGACCCCGGTTCCGACCCCCCGGTTCCGCGGCCGGAGTTCCGTCGTCGAGGGGGCGCGCGCCCGCGACGAGTCGACGGTCCGACTCACCGTGGCCGACGTGAACGAGACGGTCGCCGTCAGGGCGCTCCGGGTGCCGATCCTCCCGGAACACGTCTGGTCAGAGCGGACCGGCGCGGCGACGATCGCCGGCTTCGAGTTCGACTTCGAGACCACGGAGGCGATCGTCTCGAACAACCCCGACCCCGTCGGGAGCGGGCCGCTCCGGTTCGTCGAGGCGACCGCCGGGGAGTCGGTCGCCTTCGAGCGGAACCCCGACCACTTCCTCGTCCGGTCGACGCCCGAGGACGACGCGGACGCGTCCGGGGAGACCGCTGATCCGCGAGCGGGGGTCCCGTCCCGATACCACGGGAAGCCCGCCTTCGACCGGCTCCGCATCGAGGTCCTGCCGTCGGACATCTCGGCCGTGGAGTCGGTCGCCGAGGGACTCGCGGACGCCACCGTCTCGAACCTCGGGCCCGAGTCGGTCCCGCGGATCGGTCGCTCGGCTGACGCCCGGCTCGTGAGCGGGCGGTCGGCGGCGTTCTACCACGTCGGGTACAACGTGCGCCGGAGCCCGCTGTCGAACCCCCGGTTCCGGGCGGTGATCGCTCGGCTGATCGATAAGACCGCGATCGTCGACGGCGCCTTCGACGGCTACGCGCGGGCGGCGACCTCGCCGCTCGCGGCGTCCTCGGCTGATGTTCCGGAGTCGGTGGCGTGGGCCGACGGGAGCGACCCAGTCCACCCGTTCTTCGACGACGGTGGGTCGCTGGACGTCGCGGCCGCCCGCGAGGCGCTCCGGGAAATCGGGTACCGGTTCGACGGCGAGGGGCGGCTGCTCTCGCGGGGGCGATGACGCCGTTCCTCTCGGTCCTCACGTCGGTCGTGGCGTGGGTCGTGGCGATGCTGGTCGTCGCGAGCGTCGCGGTGATCGGCCCCGCCCGGCTCCGCGAGACGTGGAGCGGGCTCCGCGACCGGCTCTGGGACGCGCGTCGGGCCGTCGCCGTCGTCTGCGCGGTGCTGATCGCCAGCGCCGTCGGGCGCCCCCCGCTACTGGACGTCTCCAGGCTGTTCGGCCTTCAGGCGACGGCGTTCATTTACGGGCTGGAGGGCGGGTTCGTCGCGTGGGTTCAGGCGACGTTCGCGACCCCCGCGCTGACCGCCTACTTCTCGTGGGTGTACGTGTACGGCTACGCGTTCCTGCTCGCGTTCCCGCCGGTCGCGTACCTCGCGCTCCCCCGGACAACGACGTTCAGCCGCGTCCTCGTCGCGTACGCGCTCAACTACGGGATCGGGCTGGTGCTGTACACGGCGGTGTTCGCCCACGGCCCGCGGAACGTGATGCCCGACATGGTGACGCCGCTGCTGTTCACCACGCAGCCCGACGTGATGGCGCTGACGAGCGAGGTGAACGTGAACTCGAACGTCTTCCCGTCGCTTCACACCTCGCTGTCGGTCACCGTCGGGACGTTCGCGGTGCTGACCCACGAGGAGTACCCCCGGTGGACGCCGGTCGCGGTCCCGCTCTCGCTGTCGGTCGTGGTCGCGACGATGTACCTCGGCATCCACTGGCTCACCGACGTCGTCGCCGGGTTCGCGCTCGCGTTCGGCTCGGTGGCGCTCGCGTACCGGCTGGTCGAACCGCGGTCCGACCCCGGAGTCCCGCGCGACGGCCCGGAGGACGACCAGCCGCCGTCGGAGCCGAACGCGAGCGACTGACCCCCTCGACCGCCGCCGAACACACCGTTTTGTATCGCCGGGCGTTACGCCCGCCCATGAGCGCCGACCGACAGACCATCACGGTGTACTCGGACTACGTCTGCCCGTTCTGTTATCTGGGTCGTCAGTCCC
This sequence comes from Halorubrum sp. CGM4_25_10-8A, assembly GCF_005435025.1. NCBI lineage: Archaea > Methanobacteriati > Methanobacteriota > Halobacteria > Halobacteriales > Haloferacaceae > Halorubrum > Halorubrum sp. CGM4_25_10-8A. Next base: position 19,896 of record NZ_SGTX01000002.1, read on the forward strand.
TCTCACAGTATCAAGAGAACCGCGACGAGGAGCTCGCGATCGACTGGCGCCCGTTCGACCTGCGGAGCCAGAAGCGCCGCCCGGACGGGACGATCGACCACTCCGTCGACGACGGGAAAGACGACGAGTACTTCGAACAGGCGAAACAGAACGTCCGCCGGCTCGCCGACGACTACGGCGTGGAGATGGACCTCGACATCGCCGAGGATGTCGACTCGCTCCCCGCCCAGATCGTCTCGTACTACCTCCGTGAACACCACGACTACGAGACGTGGCTCGCCTTCGACGAGGCGGTCTTCGCCGCGCTCTGGGAGGACGGTGAGGACATCGGCGACGCCGACCTCCTAGCCGAACTCGCCGTCGACGCGGGCGCCGAGGCCGACGAGGTGCGGTCGGCCCTCGACGACGAGACGCTCCGCGAGAGCGTCCGCGAGCGGTTCACCGAGGCGCAGCGGGAGGGGATTACCGGCGTGCCGACCTTCGCATACGACGGGTACGCGGCGCGCGGCGCCGTCCCGCCCGAGCAGCTCGAACGCCTCGTCGAGGGGACCTGAATCCGTTCGTCGTCGCGGTGAGGCACCGACCGTTCGCCGTCCGAGGAACCCGGTAGCTCGGCCGAGCGCGAAGAGCACCACTAATTAATACCACAAGGTTGTATCACGCCTATGCCCGAGTACGAGCCGGTCGAGCCGCCGGTCGCGCTGACGATCGCCGGCAGCGACAGCGGCGGCGGGGCGGGGATCCAAGCGGACCTGACCGCGATGCGCGCGCACGGCGTCCTCGGCACATCAGTCGTGACGGCGACGACCGCGCAGAACACCCGCGGCGTCGAGGACGTTCACCCCCTCCCCGCCGATCACGTCGCGAGCCAGTACGCGGCGGTCGCCGACGACTTCGCCGTCGGGGCGATCAAGACGGGAATGCTGGCGACCGCCGAGACCGTCGAGCAAGTGACTGAACTGGTCGCGGAGACGGACGCCCCGCTCGTCGTCGACCCCGTGATGGTCGCGGCGACCGGGGATCGCCTGCTCTCGCCCGCCGCGGAGGACGCCTACGAGGGGCTGATCGCGGACGCGACGCTCGTCACGCCGAACGCCGACGAGGCCGCGGTGCTGACCGACGCGCCGGTCGACACCCCCGCCGATGCCGAGCGCGCGGGCCGCGAGCTCGTCGCGCTCGGCGCCGACGCGGCGCTGGTGAAGGGCGGGCACCTCGACGGCGAATCCGCCGAGAGGGACGCTGTCGTCGACACCCTCGTCCGGGCCGACGACGCGGGTGGTAGTGCCCCGGAACGCGTCGCGCCGACCGTCGACCGCTTCGAGACGCCGCGGATCGACACCGAGGCGACGCACGGTTCCGGCTGCGCGCTGTCGAGCGCGATCGCCGCGCGACTGGCGAGAGGGGAGCCGCTCCGCGACGCGGTCGACGCCGCGGTCGCCGGGATGACCGAAGCGGTCCGACGCGGTTACGACGTGGGAGAGGGCCCGGGCGCGGTCAATCCCACGGCGTTGGGCGAGGAGTGACGGACCCCGCCGCCGGAACTCACAGGTACGCGAGCGGGATCATAAGCGCGACGCCGAGCGCGACGCCGCCGACGAGGACCGGTTTGCCGCCGCGCGGGAGGTCGGCGCCCGTTTCGAGCGCCTCGGGGACGAACTCCGACAGGACGAGGTAGATCATCGCGCCCGCCGCGAAGCCGAAGCCGTACGGGAGAAACTCGCGGGCGTACCGGACGAACGCGAACGCGATCACAGCGCCGATCGGCTGCGGGAGACTTGAGAACACCGACCACCACACCATCTTCCACTTCGAGACGCCCATCGCCCGCAGCGGGATCGAGATGGCGGTCCCCTCGGGGACGTTGTGGATCGAGATGGCGACGGTCATGAACACGGCGAGCAGCGGGACGGTGAAGCCGAACAGCGCGGTCCCGCCCTCCAGCCCGAGGTCGGCGAAGGAGACGCCGACCGCGATCCCCTCCGGAAAGCTGTGGACCGTCAGCACGCCGAGGATCAGGATCAGCTTCTTGAAGTCGGCCTCCTCGTACTCCCGCGGATCAATCTCGGCGTCCGCCAGGACCTCGTGCGCGATGACGACGAGGACGACGCCCGCGAGCATCCCGACGCCGATCTCAACCGCTGTCCCCTCCGCGAGCCCCTCTTGGATCAGCCCGAACAGCGACGCGGAGAGCATGATCCCCGACGCGAACCCCCACAGCGCCACGTTCCCGCGGTCGCTGATCGTCTCGAAGAAGAAGAACGGCAGCGCGCCGATCCCGGTCGCCAGCGCCGTGATCAACCCGGCGACGAACACGAACGCGTAGGCGTCGAGTGCGACCATTCGTACGCGACGGTACGCCGCTCCGGGTCATAACTCCGAGGGACGCCCCCACGCGCTGGGAACTACCTACCCCTCCGAGGCGAAGCCGAGTTCACCCCAGGCCGCGAGCGAGACCGGAAATAAGCACCAACAGAAACAGCGCGACGAGGAGCAGGAGTACTGCGAGCTTGGTGCCGAGCGCGCAAGACGGACCGCCGCCTCGAACTCCGCTCCGTCGCGGTCGAATCGGTACGTCCACGTTCACGATCCGCCCCGCGGTCGAATCGAAGTCACCGGTCGGTCTCCGCCGCGACGGCATCGACCGTGCTCGGCGAAGCGGCGGCGCCGGTCGCGTCCCCCGCGCTGGCCGATCCGTTCGCCGTCGGCTCGGTCGTGTTCTCCGGCGGCTCCGGCGACGGTTCGGACGGCTCCGACGCGTCGTCATCGTCCGTCTGGCTCGTCGCGTCGGTCTCCGACCTCTGCGCGTCAGACGTGCTGTCGTCGGTGTTCGACGTGTCGTCGGTGTTCGACGTGTCGTCGGTGTTCGACGTGTCGTCGGTGTTCGACGTGTCGTCGGTGTTCGACGTGTCGTCGGTGTTCGACGTGTCGTCGGTGTTCGACGTGTCGTC